>NZ_KI272860.1:216948-297996 GCF_000469505.1 Leptotrichia sp. oral taxon 215 str. W9775
ATGACGGTCTTCCATCTCTCTGATTATTATCTCTGTTCTGGTAATTTCTGTTTCTGTCTCTGTTATCCTTGTTCTGATATTTATTTCTGTTATCTCTGTTATTGTCTCTATTACTATCTCTATTTACAGTTTCAGTTTTTCTTTCATCTCTATTTTGATAGTTTTTATTATTGTTATTATTATTTTTTTGACTATTATTATTTAATCCAACATTCAATTCCACTTTATCCTCATTTTCTTTTTTATTTGTTTCGACTCTGTTTTGTACTTTTGCCGCATCATGTTTATTTATATTTGGAGTTTCTTTTACATATTTATTATGATTTTCGTTAGATTTATTATGTTCCTTAGGCTTCTCATCTTTTTTATTAAGTTTCCTTTTTATATCGGCTATTTCATCATCTGTCAGGCCACTTAGGTGAGATTTCACTTGAACGCCTATTTCAGTTAATTTTTCAAGAAACTTTGGACTTTCATAACCCAGTTCTTTAGCCAACTGATGTACTCTTAATTTCATTCTGTCACCTCCACTTTGCTTAATATACCATTCACTACCCTTTTATCCGTTATTCCTACGACATTTACATTTCTTGAAAAAACATTCAGAAATTCCTCTTTTTTCTCAATATTTATTATAGTGACTTCAAAACCTTCCTCAAGTCTTTTAAATTGTTCTATATATTTTTCATTTATGTCTTTTGGCAATATCAGTAATCTTACCTTATTCTTCTTTATCCCTTCAATGTTTTCATCTATTCCGAAAACAAAGAAACCTGAATTTTTCATAGGGCGTATAATGTCTATTATGTTTTTCCTGTTTTTTTCTGTTTCTTTCAGTAAATTGAGAAGCTCCTGCATCTCAAGATTATATTTTCTGTTTTTTGATAATCTTTCTATACATGCCGGATCCTTACACACGTAAAACCCTCTGCTCTGTACTTTCATTTCCTTATCAAATACGTATTTCCCATTTTCTTCGGATATTCTCAAAAAATCTTTTTTTTCGCCTTTTTTTCTACAACTGATACATGTTCTTTCAGGCATATATTATTCGTCACCTTCTATTTCATCTTCTTCGTATTCATCCTGGTCATCTTCATAACTTTCAGCAGTATGAATATCTATTTTTATACCACAAAGTTTTGCTGCAAGACGTGAATTCTGTCCTTTTTTACCTATTGCCAGAGATAGCTGATCTTCATTCACAACTACTCTTGCAATTCTTTCTTCTTCATTTTCAATTATATCAACTGAAATTACTTCTGCTGGATTAAGAGCATTTTTTACAAAAGTTGTCATATCTTCATCCCAAAGCACTATATCTATCTTTTCACCCTGAAGTTCATCAATGATACTTTGTATTCTCATTCCATTTTTACCGATACATGCTCCTTTTACATCAAGGTTCGGATCTTCTGAATAAACTGCAACTTTTGTTCTGCTTCCTGCCTCCCTTGCAATATTCTTAATTTCAATTATTCCATCTTCTATTTCAGGAATTTCAAGTTCGAGCAGACCTCTTAACAGCTCTTCCGCCTTTCTTGAAAGGAAACTTTTCGTATATTTTGTAGATTCTTCAACAGTTCCAACATATACTCTTATTCTATCTCCCTGACGAAATCTATCTGCTTCAGAAAGTTCCTTTGCAGGCACAATAGCTTCAAGACCGTTTATATCAATGTAAAGATTTCCTTTTTCATCTGTTTTTCTTACAGTGGCAGCAACAATCATTTTTTCTATCTGCTTAAATTTATTGAAAATATTTTTCTTTTCACATTCCCTTACCTTCTGAACAACTATTTGCTTAGCATTCTGAATAGCATTTCTTTTAAACCCTTCGGCATTAATTTCTACATCCATAACATCTCCAAGGTTTGATCTTTTTTTCAATGAACGTGCATCTTCAAGACTTATTTCCTCATCAGGTTTAGTCACTGTTTCAACAACTGTTCTTCTGGAAAAAACCTTTACTTCCCCTGTATTTCTATTTATTGTTATGTCTGCATTATCTTTTTCACCGTAATTTTTCTTATATGCTGCAAGTAATGCTGTTTCTACCGCTTCCAACAATTCTTCCTTTATAATTCCCTTTTCTCTTTCCAGTTCATCCAATGCTTCTAAAAAGATTCTCTGATCTTTTGATTTCATTATTCCTCCTCACTCTCTAATATGTTTACCGGAATTTCATATATCAAATGTGATTTTTTCAATTTAGAAAAAGGTATTTCATATACTTTTTCCGTACTATCCAATAAAAATATTGTTTCATTTTCAAACTTTTCTAACTTACCTTCAAATGTCTTTTTTCCTTCAATCTGACTTTTTGTATATATCTTTACTTTTTTTCCTGTAAATCTAGTAAAATCTCCAGGTTTTTTTAGCCTTCTTTCAAGTCCTGGCGTTGAAACTTCCAAATAAAATTTTTCATTTATCAGCTCATCTGCGATACTGTCTATTCTAGTACTTAGTTCTACACAATCATCAAGACTTGTATTCCCGTCAGGCTTTTCAACATAAATTCTTAAGTAGTTGTATCCACCTTCAGGAACATACTCTATATCTGCAAGCTCCAGTCCCAACTCCTTTAAATGCTCCTCCATTTTTGCTTCAAGCATTTCCAATTTTTTTTCCATAAAATATCCACCTCATATTTAAAACTAAAGAGTGGGAACCTCCCACTCTTTCTGTCTAATATTTTGCTCTTATAATTATAATACCATATTTTATTTATTTTTGCAAGTTTTTTATAATTAAATTTAATTTTTTGGTGCAAGAGGTGGGACTCGAACCCACACGACTACTGCCACTGCTCCCTGAAAACAGCGCGTCTACCAATTCCGCCACGCTTGCACTCTTTATCTTTAATTATTATACTCCATTTTATCTGTTTTTGCAAGGGGATATCTCAAAAAAATTGAAAATACTATTCCATACTTGCCATATTCATAGTTAACATTTCAAAATAATCTTTATTTGAAGCTACATCAGGACTCCATTTATCATCTTTTTTTGTATACACTACATCAAATGTTTTTTCTTTTGTTTTACCACTTTTTATTCTTTCCTTTATTAATTCTGTCGCTACTTTTCCTGCTGCTTCTCCTATTTCCTTTTCTGTTTTCCCTTGCATCTGTGCCATTAATCCGGCTACTTTTTCAAACAGTTCTTTCATAACTCCACTTAAATCAGGAGATTTCATAGTTACGTTTATAATTACTTCATTTTTATCTTTATTTTCTGTCGTTTTATTTATTTTATAAGTAATTTTTTTCAATCCCTCTGTTAGAGCCGTCTTCATTTCAGGGTTTATATTTGACTCAAAAATTTTATCAGGTCCTTCTGAAAGTTTACTTACATCTCCACTTTGTAAATTTTTCATAGTTTCTTCAAAATCCTTCACTGCCGGATGTTTTCCTCCACAACTTACTATAAACATCATCATAATTCCAAGAATTATCAAAATTCTCTTTTTCATTTCATTCCCTCTTTCCAAAATAGATTTTTTTTATTATACAATAATTTTTTTCTCTTTTCTATTTGTTCTTTCTTAGTTAGAGAATTTTTATTACTGTGCATATTTTTTTATAAGTTCATTTACCTTTTCGTGTTCTATATTCATAAATTCATGAAAATCCTTAATTTCAGAATCTTTTTTCAGTAATGCCATTTCATAAAGCATTTCAGGTAAATCCTTTTCTAAAATTATTGCTTTTCCTGCCAATTCTATATTTTTATTTTCACTTAGCAATGTATATGCGATATTCACCTTTTCATCTATTTTTTTAATTCTCCCTGAAAAGCCGAGGTCTCCCTTAAAAGTCAGACTGCATGAATTAGGACATCCTGAAATTCTCAGCTGTGGTAATTCCTTTTTCAATGTTGCATCATTACTGTCAAATTTCTTTAATATCTTGTCAAAGGCACTTTTACTGGAAGTTATTGCCAATCTGCATCTTGGAACACCTGTACACGTAATTGTATCTTCAAAAGCGCTTCTTATAAGTCTTTCTTCAAAATTTTTCAAAATATGTAAAGTTTCTTCACCATTTAAATTGAAAACTATAATTTCCTGATTATTTGTAAGTTTTATTTTGATTTCATGATTTAAGCTTTCTAAATATTCAAGAATTCCTTCCAGCTGCTTTCTTCTTATAACTCCACCTGCAAATTTTAGTTTTACAGCGTAAATCCCCTTCTGTCTGTAACTTTCCCTTACATTGATAAGAAGTTCCTCGTTTATTCCTTCAGAAACAAAGTCTACTTCCTTGCTCCATTCAAATGCTTCTTCCTGATTTTTCACGTCTTTATAAAGTTCCTTTATATCAATTACAGAGTCTATTTCCTTTTTTGCCTTCTCAACATATCCTCCAAATTTTTCTTCAAATGCTTCCATTCCTATTTTTCTGTTCATTGTTCTTACTCTTGCCCTTGGATTTGTAACTTCCATATTATCCTTGAACATCATTACCATTGCCCTCATATAATAAAGCATTTCTTCAGCCTTTATATCTTTTGAATATTTATAAGGATTCTTATTTGACAGGTTCATCCCAAAATCAAAATATATTTCAAAATAGTCTTCACCATTTATTTTTTTTGCAATAAATCCCATATCAGAATATTTTGCTCCTGCCGTATCTTCACTGCTGTTTGAAGCTGAAAATTTAAGTTTCCCAGGAAGTGTATACGTATCTTCATTCTGAAACAGGTAATTTATTGAATGAACTGCATAAGGAGTAACATCAAACTCTTCCTTTTCAAAACCACTATATGATGAAATAATCATTCCTCTTATACTTTTCCCACCTACAGCTTGCGTTTTTAATCCTGCATTAAACAAATCTTCTATTAATGGGAGAACATTATCTGCTTTGATACCCCTCAGCTGAATTCCATGTCTTGTTGTAAGTTTTATTTCTCCGTCACCATGTTTTAAAGATAAATCTGACACAGCCCTCAACTGTTCCAATGTTATAAGTCCTGCCCTTATTCTTGGACGGACAAAATAACTTCTTTCTCCTCTTTCATAGTAAACTCCATTTATAGGTCCTATTGTTTTTATAGGTACTTCCTTTTCTCCAAGTTCTCTATGCCTTGCAAAATCTTCCTCAAATTTTTGCATCATTTTTTCTCTTAACTTTAAAAAATTTTCCTTCAGTATTTCCATTTTCATTCCTTTTCTTCTTATTTTTTATAAATTATAATATTTCTTAAAATAATTGCAGATAATTATATCATATTTTTTATTATAAAAAGTATTATTTTTTATAAGTTCCTATAAAAAAATTAATTTGATAGACAAATTATTTGTATCCAATTTATTAAATATGAATAAAAACTGGACTATTTTTCAGCTTTCTTATATAATATATAATAAATGTGAAAGGATATGGTAAAAGTAATGATTTCAGATATTAAAACAATAAAAAATAATAAAACTTTCATAAGACAGTTATTGATTGCCATTTTACTTACTTTTTTAGTTATTTCATGCCAGTCAATAGATCCAAAATATAAATGGTATCAGCCTGAAGAAGTTATTTCAAAAGTTGATCAGCTTCAACCTGGAGATATTTTAATTCTTTCAAAGGAACCTACTATCCGTTCCATGTGGGGGCACAGTGCGATACTGAATGAAGAGAAAAAAATTGTAGAGTTTCCTTCGTATTCGGCAGGATATAGTGAAAGTCCAATTTATGCATGGTCAAAATTAAAAAGAAAAATAGCAATCTTCAGATTGAAAAATATAGATGATAAATTTAGAAGTGCCCTATTTAACGAAATTGATAAAACTGTGACAAAACCGTATGGACTGACTTTTGATAAGAATTTTGATAAAAGGCTGTACTGCTCACAGTTTGTATATCTTGTTTTTAAAAATGCAGGAAAGAATACAGGACGTAATGTTGACCTTGATTCTGACGGGGGCGGCTGGGTAATGCCTTTTGATATTATGGAATCGCCATTACTTGAAAACATTGTTCTGGAATAAAAATATCTAAAAAAACAAAAACTATATTTCATTTTTATCTTTTTTTGTTAATTTACTCATAAAAACTGCACCTCCAATCTTGTGTCCAAGATTTTGGGTGCAGTACAGAAATATAGTTTTTATTGTTATCTTATTTTTATTTTATATCAATTACGCTCATATATGGAAAGTGATCGCTTAATTTAGTCCAATCCTGCGTATCATCCTTAATGAAAAAACTTTTTTTCACCTTCCAGTTATTTGAATAATCTCCAAATATATAGTCTATTCTAGGGTCTTCAATACTTCTCATTTCCTTATCTTTTCCTTCAAAATAACTATCCTTCCATTCTTTTGTAAGGGTCTGGTAATATTCTGTATTTGGAAGTAAGTTCAAATCTCCACTTAAAAACTTCACATCACTTTCAAAAAGACCATTTAACATTGAAAGGGATTCAAGCTCTTCCTTTTTTATTTCTTTTTTATAATCCATATGGGTATTAATTATCATTACTTTCTTTCCAAATTCCTTTTTTTCAAGTTCAGCTATTACAACCTGACGTTTTTCCACTCCAATTGAAGGTAATTCATAGGCATATATTTTTTCTACCGGATATTTTGAAATAAAGGAAATTCCAAATTCCCCCGAATCAAAATCCCTTGATTTCTGAAAATAATAATAGTTATACCCAAGTTCAACTGCTATATCAAATGTTACATCCCTGAAATTACTTCTTTTTGTATTTCTATCAACTTCCTGCAATGAAACAAAATCAGGCTTGTATTTTTTTATGCTTTCCCCAAGCTTTATTCCGTTAGCCAGCCTTCCTCCATAAATATTATATGTCATTATTCTTAATTCTTTTCCTTCAGCTACTAGCATTACACTCATAAATAACAATATTTTCAGTACTTTTTTTAAAACTTTCATTTTTTTTTACTTCCTTTCATATTTTTACCTTTTTTCAACAAGATAGTATCTGGCTATAATTCTCATTTTCTTTATTAATTTTGGAATTCCCGTCAGATGCTTACTCTCGATAAAAAGCCTCGCCTTAAGGCTCGACCAGCTGTCATTCCACCAATGGATTCCATATGTATTTTCCTTTATACAATCTGGTGAATACTTCTCTCTAAAACCGTAAGGATAAAAATATTCTTTTGGAAATATTGTTATTTCTCCTTCCTTTAATATATTTTCCCTTTTATCAGTCAATCCATATTTTTTTTCAAATATATAAGTAAATATCTTCGGAATTGTCCATAAAGGTTTTTCCCATATTTCCTCTTCATAAAACTCTATCATATTTTTCAGTATTTCATTATGTCTATCTGTTCCAAAAATTCCAACACTTATATGTTTTTCATCCTCATATCCTATAAAAAATTTCATTTTTTCATTTTCTATTAATGGTGAAATATCTTTTATAATTTCCATATCAGTGTCTACATATATTCCTGAATTTTCATACATATAATGTACCCTTATATAGTCAGACATATATGCCCAGAGTTTTCTCTCATAACATTCCCTGAAAAATTTATTTTTTTTCAGATGACCTTCTATATCAAAATTCTTTTCATTTATTTCAATTATTTCAAAATCTGGAAGTTTTTCCTGCCATGATTTCAGACATTTATAAAATATATCAGGCTTTTTGGCATTCCCTATCCAGACATAGTATATTTTCTTTTCTATCATTTCTTCTCCCACTTTACTATTTTAAGCTTTATATCCCTTCACATTTCCCTATTATCTTCAGAAACAATTTCAGGTTTTCATTTCCAGGTATCTTTTTTCTATTCCCCTGTACATATAGTCAAATCCGAATATTAATATATACACACCTGTAAGCATAGCCATGTTCTTTATCATCCCTTCTCCAAAAAATGAACCTCTTGGAATATAAAAGAGATTAGGAATGAAATAATAGCTTGTAATCAGTAAAAATCTATTTCTTACAACATATTTTTCATATTTTATTATCATATACCCCAGCAGTATGGAAATAACGATAATCCAAACATACCCAAGATCATACATTTCAGCAATATAGTTTGAACCAATTCCTTCCCCCTTCATATATGCAACAGGATTTAACGCATATGTCAGCTTATCCGCCAAAGAATTTGTTGTATTCAATGCTTCTGCCGACTGTGGCTTAAATCCGAATATTCCCTGCAATATATAGGGATACGAACCTGCTCCTACAATTTTACTTTTCAGATCTATTGTATATCCCAGCACAAGGTAGCTTACCCCCTGCGAAAATAGAAAATTATACACAGAATTTATTAAATCCAGAGAAAATACCTTCTTACTTCTTATTGAAACAAGTATCTGTGAAAACAGCACCGTAAATCCTACCAGTTTTGCCATTGTTTTTGCTTTGATTTTTATTCCATAAACCTTTGCGTAATACCACATTATAAATAAAAGCTGGGTTAAAAATATCGCCCTCGCACCTTTAAAGGAATCCAGCAGTTTCACCATAAGATACAGTGAAGAAATAGTAAGAAACTTCCTTTTTGAAGGAATTGATATTAAAAATATCAAAAATCCTATTGTCATTATTGTTCCTGAACCTTTTGTAAAGAATGGATAGTCCACTCCTTTCAGTATTCCTGTATAATACGCTTCATATCCTGCCTGCAGTATGACCTTCAGCTGAATAAACATTTTATAAGCAAGTGCAGGTAATGCAACTATAAACAGAAACATTCCAAAATCAGTGTATATCTTCTTATTTTTAAGAGTTATACGGCTTTTCAGCTCATTTTCCTTTTCATTTAGAATACCTATAAAAAATCCCAAATGAGTAAAAAGAAGTACAATTATAAATACATTTATTATTTCCATCCGTACATCATTGAAAAAATAATAGTTTGCAAATTTTGTAGCCCATCCAAATTCCTTATATCCCACAATATCCAGAAATATTCTCGTAAAATTAAAGAGAAACAGCGTATAGAGAAATACCATGTAGGAATTCAGCCAGTCCAAGTAAATCTTTCCTGTGACAAAAGTATAAATATACACTCCCATTAGAAGAATTTCCAAAAACTTCATTTCCATTGTATCATTTGGAAAGACAACTATATTTTTTAAAAATAGTACGAAAAATATTACGAATACGTGTAAAATTGTAAATAATATCTTATCTTTTTTCATAATTTAATTCCTATTTCCTTATTTTTCTGTTATAAATCTTTTTTCCCCTTCCAGTACATATACATTCCTACAGGAAGCGAAATTATTAATCCCATTTTATTGTAACATTCCTTATAAATTTTTGAAAATCCATATCCTGCAACTTTAGAGAATTTGTAATAAACAGCATTATTTAAAATTTTCTGTTTGAAAGTCAGTTGCTGCAAGTTGATTTCATTATGGTAAAGAGCCTGGCCTTTAGGATTTCTAAGCAATAAATTGTTATACTTTGCTGTCAATCCGTCTTCCTGATACTCCTTTATTTCAATTTTTTCATTTACATAGAGCATTTTATATTTCTGACAGATTCTGTTGTAAACAACTGCTTCTGTTGTAAACTTTTCCCCTTCAAAAACTGGAAATGGATATTTTTTAAGTATCTCTGTACGGAACATAAGGCCTTTATCACCTTTAACTCCATGTTTATTGTAAATATCAAACTGTGTTGAAACCATTTCCTTTTTGGGAAATTCCCTTCCAATAACTTTTCCGTCAGGATATATTGATAAATACCCCATTCCCGCAATTTCATCATTTTTTTCATACTTTTCCCAATATTTTAAAATCGTCTCAAGACCAGTTTCCACATATTCATCATCAGAATCAAGACATATAAAAAGCTCTCCTTCCGCTTTCTCAACTCCAAAGTTATATGCCCTCTGCTTTCCACCATTTTCTGTATGAAAATATCTTATATCCAGTTTTTTTTCATTTATAAATTCTTTTACCCTATCTTCTGTCCCATCAGTAGAACCGTCATCAATTATAAGCCATTCAAAATCCTTGTAAGTCTGATTTTGAAGTGAACTGTACAATTTTCCAAGCAGTTCTTTTCTATTAAAAGTAGGAGTAAATACAGTAAATTTCATTTTTTCATCCCTTCAGCAGTCACTCACGACTAACTATTTTATAATCTTTCTTTTTATTCCATTTACCAGATTCATTATTTTATTATATACATCCCTGTTTACAAGTAATTTTGTAACTATTGCCAGATAAACTATTTTCAACCCAAATTTCATCCATGAAATATTCAAATTTGAAAGGTAGAATATTACAGGATTTACAACTATTACCAAATATAAGAAAAGCTTCTTATAATTAAAGGATATTTTATATTTTTTTCTTATTATCATCATTTCCATTATTGCCCTGAATAAAAATGCAAGTAATGTTGTCCATGCCGCTATAATTGGTCCAATCTCCGGATATCTAGGTATAAATATAATATTTCCTGCAAGATTGAATATCATTGCAAACATTGTAAAGTAGAAAATATATATACTGTCTTCATGAAAATGGAAGAAATAATCCAGACAGAATAGAGCCTGAACTACAATTCCCGCAAGAATTAATGCCATATAATTTATTGCCTGATGATAACTTGCAGGAAATATGAGTTTTATTCCTTCAGGTGCAAACAGCTGTGCTATAACACAGGCAAAAGAAATAATTGCTATAAAGTTTTCCACACTTTTCGTTATTTTTGGGTTTGTCCTATCTGTCTTCATTGCTTCATAAAACTCAGGTGTCCAGCTGTTTACAAATGAACCTGTAACAACTGAAAGAACTCTTCCCCCTGTAAATGCCAGCGTATATCCCCCAACTGTTGCAAGAGATACAAACTTAGCCAGTACAAGTCTGTCACTTAAATTTACAACCTGATCCGTAAGTTCTATAAAAATTAATGGGAGTCCATTACGCAGGGAATATTTTACATAATTGAAATTCAGCCTGAACTTAAATTTCCCAAAATAATCCTTAAAATAGAATAGAAACACTATAAGCAATGCAATTAAATTTGCAAACTGATTTCCAAAAACTCCCCACTTCAAAGATTTTATAAAGTAAATTGCCAGAATATAAGTTGTAAAAAGGCTGACTACACTTCCAATTGCCACCTTCATATACATTCTCTTCATTCTGAACAGAGTTGTGGCAAGATTGTTAAAAGCATTTGTTGTTGCAATCAGTACACTCACAATTATTAGCGGATAGTAACTTACTTTACTTAAATCAACAATATAGGAAAACATTTTTTGAGCCAAAGGTGTAAATAAAAACATATATGTCAGTACATTAAATACAACTATAATCATAGTTGATGAAAACATATAGCTTCCAAATTCATCTTCATTGTCCTTCAGATCCACATATTTCTTCATCTGTGCATTATAAAGACCAAGCCCCAAAATAACTGTAAATAGTGAAGTAATAGGTCCCAATGTCCCAACAATACCAAACTCCTCCTGGGTAAGAAGCCTTGTTATTATTGGAAGAAATACAAATGACCCCATTTTTGTCACTAAATTCATCAGGGAATAAACCATTGTTCCTTTTAATAAATTTTTATTATCCATTGAATATTATTTTCCTTCCTCTATTTTAAACCTATCAAGTCATGAATTCTTATTATTCCAACTACATTTCCGTCTTCTACAACTGGCAGAACATTTATCTGACTTTTTCTATTTTCCATAAGATGCAGTGCTTCAAGTGCCATTGAATCTCTATTAATAGAAATTGGTGAAGAAATCATTATATCCTTGGCTTTATATGTGAAGAATTTTTCCTTATGCTGTAACGCACGTCTTATATCTCCTTCAGTAATAATTCCCTTCAATTTACTATTTGCCCTTCCATTTTCTGAAATACATACTGCTCCCATTTTTTTCTTTGTAAGAAGAAGCAGAACATTTTCAATTTCCTCATTTTCTCCCACAACAGGCAGTTCATCACCCATATGCATCAAATCAGAAACTGTAAGAAGAAGTCTCTTTCCAAGGCTTCCACCTGGATGATATTTAGCAAAATCATTTTCAGTAAAGTTTCTCATTTTCATAAGTGCAGCTGCAATAGCATCCCCCATTACAAGAGTTGCTGTTGTTGAACTCATCGGTGCTGTTCCAAGTGGACATGCTTCCTTTTCAATCCCTATATTTATAACTATTTCTGCATATTTTGCAAGTGTGGATTTTTCATTTCCTGTAAGTGCCACTATTTTCCCACCTATTTTTTTTATAGGAGTCAGAATACTTAAGATTTCATCAGAATTTCCACTATTTGAAATTGCAATAACCACATCTCCGTTACTTATCATTCCCAAATCTCCATGCAATGCTTCGGCGGCATTTACAAATATGGCACTTGTTCCTGTAGAAGCCAGGGTTGCGGCAATTTTTTTACCTATAAGTCCTGATTTTCCAATTCCAGTAACTACAACCTTATTATTTTTCAAACCATAAATAAGATTTACTGTTTTCTCAAATCTGTCATCTAACTTATTTTTCACCTTTTCAAGTTCACTTATTTCAATGTCAAAAACTTTTTTGGCTTCCTGAATGCAGTTTATATCCATAGACTTTTCCCTTTCCTTTTCTTTATTTATTTTCTTTTTCAATTTTATTAAGTATCTTTTTTATTTCCTGACTTTTATCTTTATGACATACAAGCAGTGCATCTTCCGTATTTACAATAACAATATCTTCTATCCCTATTGTTGCTATTATTTTTCCCTTTTCCTTGTTTATTATTATATTTCCTTCTGAATCAATTTCTGAATATTTTTCTGCCCTTATAACATTTCCCTTTTTATCCTTTGGAAATATTTCATCAAGGGATTTGAAACTTCCCACATCATTCCAGCTTATATCAACAGGTATTACAAGAACTGACTTTGTATGTTCCATTACTCCAAAATCTATAGATATTTTCTCAAATGTTTCAAATTCTCCACTGACATAGTCACTCAATGCTTTTCCATAAAATTCATTTAAATCTTTATTTTCCAGCATTTTTTCTATTTTTTCAAGAACTTCTTTATGGGAATCCATATATTTTTTTATTTCATTCAGTATAAATTCTGTTTTCCATACGAACATTCCACTATTCCATAAATAATTTCCCTGTTCTATATACTTTTCTGCAATTTCCCTGTTAGGTTTTTCCCTGAAACTTTTTACTTTGTAGATTTTACATTCTTCGTTATCTTCTTCTTGTTTTTTTGATTTTTTATTTTTAAAATATTCAATATAACCATATCCTGTTTCCGGATAAGAAGGCTTAATTCCCAATGTGACAATAACATCTTTTTCAGCTTCTTCAAAAGCAAAGTTAAGACTTTCCAGAAATTCTTTTTCCTTTTTTATAAGATGATCCGACGGTAGCACCGCCATAATACTGTCTTTATGTATTTTCTGTATTATTAATGCAGCATAACCTATACACGCGGCAGTATCCCTTGCCATTGGCTCAAAAATTATATTTTTTTCAGGTATTTCAGGTAATTCCTTCTTTATAATATCAAGATACGCTATATTCGTTGAAATAAATATTTTTTCAGCAGGAACCAATTTCACAACCCTGTCTACTGTTTCCCTAATCATTGTTTTTTCAGAAACAAGATCCAGAAACTGCTTTGGTCTTTCATTTGTTGACAAAGGCCAGAATCTCGTTCCGCTTCCACCTGCCATTATTAATACAACTTTATCCATTATTATTTTCTCCTGTTTTTTTATTTTTAATTTATAATATTATATCACTTTCTCTTAAAATTTTTATGATTTTTTTTATTTGAAATAACATTATTTTCTGTTATATCCTATGTGAAAAATATTTCTAAACTTTCTTATAAACATTAAACTAATATTCTTTTTATTCCTTTATTCCATTTTGTAAGTATGTCATCCTGTATTGTTCCAGCCCATTCTGCCATTTGTAACAGAGTAATTTCTTCATTTCCCTGTTTTCCTACAATAACAACTTCACTACCTATTTTAATCTCAGGAATTTCTGTTACATCAACTATAATCATATCCATACATACTTCTCCCAGTATTTTTGCTTTTTTTCCATTAACAAGTACATATGCACTGCTATTTTCAATCTGTTTCTGTAATCCATGGGCATAGCCTACCGGAATTACTCCCACCGTCTTATTTTCCTTTAAAATTCCGTGACTTCCATAAGAAACCTTTTCTCCCTTAGATAATTTTCTTATATTTATTATCTTTGAACTTAGCTTCACTACAGGATAAAGTCCAGTTTTTTCACTTAAAGGTTCCATTCCATATATTGCCATTCCTACTCTTGCAAAATCATAATTATATTTTCCCTTGTATTTAAAGAGTAAAGGACTGGCCTGAATGTGTTTAACTCCATATTTTACTTCATTTTTATCAAAAATCGAGACTATTCTCTCATATCTGGCTATTTGCTTTTCTGTCTCTTTTTCATTTCCAACATCGGAAATATGGGAATAAATTGACATTATATCAATATTTGGAATAACTTTTATTTTTTCTATAAGTTTTTCTGTCTCTTTTTCATCAAATCCAAGCCTGTTCATTCCTGTATTAAACTTTATATGTACTTTTATTCTTTCTTCATTTTTTAAAACACGTACATATTTTTCAAGCTGTTCAAAATTAAAAATTGTAATTTCAATTCCATTTTTTACAGCTTTTTTCAGTTCATTTTCTTCAATATAATTTAATACCATGACAGAAATTTTTCCCACCTTGTCAGGAAAATCCCTTTTAACTATATTCTTAATTTTCAAGGCTTCTCCAATATATGCTGTTGCAAAATACGAGCATCCTTCATTTATCAGTACCGGCAATATACTTTCTATTCCCAGTCCATATGCATCATCCTTTAATACACAAATTACATTTTGATTTATTTCTTTTATTTTTTCCAAATTTCTTTTAATATTTTCTGTATCTATTTCAAGTTTTATAAGCATTTCATACCACTTTTCTTTTTTCTGCTGCAATTTTTTAATTTCTCATATTATATCACATTTCTTGTTTTTTATAAAAATTATTCTTGAAAAACAGGCTTTCATATGTTAACATAAAAAATAGGATAATTTTATCTTACATTGTATGAAAGGAGACTTTTATGTTATTTAGTCTTACACTTATTTTTCTTTCAGGTATTGTACTTGGTAGTATATTTAACCGCCTGAAATTACCCCAGCTACTTGGAATGTTACTTACAGGAATAATTTTAGGACCTTATCTCCTAAATCTTCTTGATCCGAAAATTTTATCAATATCAACTGATTTACGACAGATAGCTTTGATTATAATATTAACAAGAGCTGGTTTGAATCTCGATATAAATGATTTGAAAAAGGTTGGAAGACCTGCTGTCTTAATGTGTTTTGTACCTGCAACCTTTGAAATTCTGGGAATGATAATTTTTGCACCAAAATTTTTAGGGCTTGGCCTTCTGGATTCTGCAATACTTGGAACTGTTATCGCCGCTGTTTCTCCTGCCGTAGTTGTTCCTAAAATGTTAAAACTCATGGAAGATGGATATGGAACAGAGGAAGGGATTCCGCAGCTGATTATGGCTGGAGCTTCTGTTGATGATGTGTTTGTTATAGTTTTATTTACTTCTTTCATTGGCCTTGCTTCAAATGGTACATTTTCAGCGCTTAACCTTATAAAAATTCCTACTTCCATATTTTTTGGAATATCTGTAGGGTTCCTGTGTGCCATTTTACTGATTTATTTCTTTAAAAAAGTACATATAAGAGATAGTATGAAGGTAATTATTATTTTAAATATTTCCTTCCTGCTTGTAACTTTTGAACATTCTCTGACAGGCATAATTGGATTTTCAGGACTTCTTGCCATAATGAGTATGGGAACTGGTATTCAGGAGAAAAATAGCATACTTGCTAAAAGACTTTCTTCAAAATATTCAAAATTGTGGATTGCTGCAGAAGTTATGCTTTTTGTGCTTGTAGGTGCCACTGTAAATATAAAATATGCATTGGGAGCAAGTATTCCTGCTATTCTACTAATTATGACTGTTATAGTTTTCCGTATGGTTGGGGTATTTTTATGTCTTCTTGGAACATCGCTTTCATATAAAGAACGGTTATTCTGTATGATTGCCTATTGCCCAAAAGCCACTGTTCAGGCGGCTATCGGCTCCATACCTTTATCAATGGGACTTTCTTCAGGAAATATAATTCTTACAGTTGCAGTGCTTTCCATACTTATAACTGCTCCCCTAGGAGCTTTTGCAATTGATTTCAGTTATAAGAAATTGTTAAATAGAAAATTATAGATATAATATGAGGCTATTTCAAAATTTTCTTTTGATATAGCCTCGTTTTATTTATATTTTTCTAAATAAATCCCTTATTTTAAGTCCATTTTTTCTGGATTTTATTATCCACGCTACTGATCCCTGTATCCAATATAACATTCTTGACCAGTTAGGATTTATATAAATTTCACTATCACTTTTTAATGTCTTTATATTACCAGAAAATAGATTTAATACTTTTCCAAGATTTTTTAACGGACCTTTTCCTAATGGAACTTTTTCCAGATACGACAGTATTTCTCCTGCTCCTATACCAGCACCCTGTCCCCATTCTGCACCAATTTTTTCACACCAGTTTTTCATCTGTAGGATTGCCAGCTGATTCTGCTTTCCTTCAAAAAATCCATTATTTGCAATACAGTAAATCTTTGTTTTTGAATTTACTATTTTTTCTTCTTCAAATTTTAAAAGAATATCTAAAAGAGAAGATGGGATACTGTCAATATACAGAGGAAAAGCGAATATCAATGCATCTGCATTATGAATTTCAGACTTTATTTCACTGTCTATTTTACTGGAAAATAAATAATATTTGTTAATTTGATGCTCCTCAAGTAAAGAACATAAGTATTTTATCAATATTTCAGAGTTACTTTTTTTTCCTCTTGGACTTCCATTTATTATTCCAATTTTCATTTTACTCACTTCCTTAAAGGATATTTTCCAAAAAACTTACATTAAATTTTTTTACATTCAAATTAATACAATTAGCTTTCACTGTTTTTTCAGCTGTATTTTTTTCCAGTTCCGTTAAATCCTTCCCATAAAAATATACTTCCAGCAGCAATTTCTTTTTATATCTAATTGTATGATGCATTTCATTGTTTTTCAATTTAAAAAATGGAAGAAGATAAGGTATACTTCTGTCTAATACATTTTTTACAAAAGGACTGTATGTCCCATAGCAGCATTTACTTATAATTGTTATCTTTTCAGCTTTTGAATAAAGTTCAGCTAGATTCTCATATCCATCTTTCAATATACATCTACCAGGATTTTTTATCCAGCAGCAGAAACATCCCGTACAATTTTTTATTTTATTCTCATCAGATATGATTTTTACTTCTTCTTCATTATTTTCAATCCAATTTTCATTTTTTTCCTTTCTTTTTCCAATAACTTTCCTTATTGCTTCATTTTCTAATTTTTTATATATTCTTTGAAATTCTTCCCTATTCATATCATGTATAATAAGTTGTATAAAAATCTACCTCCATTCATACAAATTTAGAATTTTATTTTTTATATTTACTTTGTATATTTTTAATAACATGTTATAAAACTTGATTTTATTATTTCTTCTATTTTTTCATCCCATTGCTGGGCATAATTAACATTTGGCATTATTACAATTGATGTCAGCCCCTGTACCAATGCCCACATTGCAATAATTTTATCCTGTATCACTTCTTCAGGCATTTCTATTTTAGTAAATTCTCGTATAGCTTCCCTTTTTAATATGTTCATTGGCATGTTTAAATCACTTTTTGGCATTTTCAGTGAAAGGTCAACTTCCATATCTTTTCTTGAAAATATAAAATGATAATATTCAGGATTCTCATAAAAAAACATAACATAACATTTTCCTAACATGGCAAGGAGTTCAATATTATCTTTATACTTACTGCATATTTTTTCTAGTTTAGATGTCAGAATTTCCAATATATATTCACTCATTGCTTTAAGGAGTTCATCCTTATTCTTAAAGTGCGTATATGGAGCAGCATTACTGACACCACATTCTACCGCCAATTTTCTTAGCGAAAGTTTTTCTTCACCTGTGTCATTTATCATCTTTATTCCTTTTTCAATAAGTTCTTTCCTTAAATTTCCATGATGATAGCCTTTTTCATATTCTTTCATTTTAACCTCACATATAATTTATTTTATTTTCTTTAATCTTATCGTTGAAAAGATTATAATATATAATCTTAACAATGTCAAGATTAATTTAAAATAAAAACTATCATAAAGTTATAACTATAATATAATTTTAAAAATTATTTTTTAATTTACATTATACTTACAAAACTCCATGATAGTTTTAATTAAAGCAATTTATATTTATTTTATACTATATCATAACAGCATTAGGATAAATTCCCCTAATTTCCTCCACTATTTTATCTATTTCTCTTTCAATATTTTCACTGTCCTCTCTAAGCCCCTTCATGGCAACCCTCACATGCACACATTTTTCCTTTGCATAAGGTGCTACTGTAGGATTAGACATTCTAAAATATTTTTCCAGCTCTTCATCAATTTTTCCTTCAGGAATTCCTCTTATTTCAAGAGTTTTCATTAACAGTACACTGTCTGAATATTTTTTCAGTAAAGGTACAGCCTGATTGTCCATCATCCATGTCATTTCATTAGGTGGACCTGGTAACACAATTATTTTCTTATTTTCCTTTTCATAAAAAAATCCTGGAGCAAGTCCAACTTCATTTTCCAGCAATTCAGAATTTTTTAGTATAGAAGCTTCCTTCTTTGCTCCTTTAGCTATATCAAATCCTCTGTTACTGTATCTTTCTACTACTTCATCGTAATATTTTTGAACAACTTCAAGTTCTTCATTAAAGTAATCAGCCACAACTTCCTTTGTTATATCATCAATAGTGGGTCCCAGCCCTCCTGTTGTTATTACTAAATCAGCTCTTTTAAAGGCTATTTCAAGACATTCCTTTACCCTGTCAAAATTATCTCCCACTGTTGTCTGGTAATATAAATCAATCCCAATATCTGTCAATTTTTTTGATATATACTGTGAATTTGTATTTACTATATCTCCCACTAGCAGTTCAGTTCCAATACATATAATCTCTGCCTTCATTAAAGTCACCTCTCTGTATATAAAGTTAAAAAAGAAATGCCTTTTATCTGACATTTCTTTCTTTATTTAAAACTATTTTATTTTTTCAACTAATTTTGCAAATTCTGCAGGATTGTTTAAAGCTATATCAGCTAATACTTTTCTATCTAACTCAATTCCAGCTTTTTTCAATCCGTTCATGAATCTTGAATAAGAAAGTCCATTTAATCTTGCTGCGGCATTTATTCTTATTATCCACAGTTCTCTCATTTTTCTTTTCTTATGTTTTCTATGCTCTGTTGCGTAAGCCATTGCTTTTTTAACAGCTTCATTTGCCTTTTTATAATTTGTTTTTATGGCTCCTCTATAACCTTTTGCTTCCTTTAATACTTTTTTATGTCTTTTTCTTCTAACTATTCCTGTTTTTACTCTTGGCATTTTTTTTCCTCCTTAGTCTTTTATAATTCTGATTGAACTATCTTCCTGCCTGTCCTGCTAGCACTTTTTTAATTCTTCTTTCTGCTCCTTTTGGTACGATTGCGTCTTGTCCTAATCTTTTCTTTCTTTTATTTGATTTTTTAGTCAAAATGTGACTTTTTCCTGAATGTTTAATAACAAGTTTTCCACTTCCTGTTACTTTAACTCTCTTTTTTGTCCCTCTGTGTGTTTTCATTTTTGGCATTTTTTTTCCTCCTTATTTTACTACTTTTTAGGTGATAACATAACAAATTTTTGAACTTGTTCTTTTCCATATTTCTTTTCGACTATTGCAGTTTCTTCAAAACTGTCTGCAAAAGCATCTAAAATCTTAACAGCTGATTCAGCATGCAGTTTTTCCCTTCCTGAAAGTCTTAAACTGATTTTCACCTTATATTCTTTTTCTATGAACTTTTTAATTTGAGAAATTTTTGTTTCCTTATCGTGTTCATCAATATGAGGCTTTATTCTAATCTCTTTGATGACAACATTTTTCTGTTTCTTTTTGTTTTCTTTTTCTTTTTTTGTTTTCTCATACTTGAATTTTCCATAGTCCATAATTTTGCATACAGGTGGTGTAGCATTTGGTGAGATTTCAACTAAATCTAAATTTTTCTCTGCTGCTAAAGCCAAAGCTTCATTTACGGATAAAATTCCAAACTGTTCTCCATCGTCTCCAATAACTCTTATTTCTCTCGCTCTGATTTTTTCATTCATTCTTGGTTCATCAGATTTATTTGTCCCTTTTATAAAGAACACCTCCTAAAAATTTTACAATAAAAAAAGCAAGATATAAGAAACCTTGCTCAAAATAGTCATATAAAACAGACTTACATTTTTTATGTAAGAATACTTAAAAAACAACTATATACCTGACTCATCTCATTCACTTAAATGTGATAAAAAATAACTCCTATGGTTATATTATGATGGAAAGGTGAGAAACAACGTTTCTACTTCTAATTTTATTACTCAGTTATTCTACTACATTTTTTCAATTTTGTCAAATTTTATTTTACAACTTTTGTATTTTTTTTAGATTCGATATCTATTTCTTTCGATTGCCTTTCAACAATAATTTCATATTTTTTCTCAGTATTAAACTCAAGATTTTTTATTTTTTCAGAAATTTCATCTGTCATAGTTTCATTACCAATAACTAGAACAATAAAATTTTCGTTATTATTTGCATCTATTAATTTCCCAATTTTTACTTCATTAATATTATTTGCAAAATTTTTGTACAATATATTTTCAACTATTCTTAAATCATTTTCCAAAGCTGTTTTATTTTGCTTTTCAACTGGTAAAACAACTTTTTCCATTTTTTCCTTTAAATTTTCTTCCTTCAAATATTTTGATAAATCCTGTGCTGTTAAATATTTTTGATTTGACAGTTGCTCCACTTTTAATTTATAGTTTCCTAAGTTGTATTTCTCCATCTTTTTCTCAAGTTTTTCAATTTCCTGCTTTTTAAAGCCTCCTCCTACAACTTTCAAAGTAACCGTTTTAGATTTTTTATCAATTGAATTATCAAAAACATAATCATTTGTTAATTCCTTTGAAATAAAATTTTTTAGAGCTTCTTCCCTTGCAAAATCATTTACTAATACAGCTGCTGTATATATACTTGGAACAATTACAATCAGACTTCCTACATAAAATACTATTTGCTGTCTTACAGACATTCTATGTTTTGTACGAGAAATACCCACAGAATAAATTTTTAAACCAATTAATGTTGTCAACATTATAAAAAAGACATTTATTATAAATAAATATCCCGCTCCAAGAAAAATTTTTGAATTCCCATGAGCAATTCCAAATCCTACCACACATAAAGGTGGCATTAATGCTGTTGCAATAGCTACTCCAGGCACTACATTTCCACCATCTTCTTTTGTTTTTCCAATTACTCCTGCAATTCCACCGAAAATCGCAATTAAAACATCCCATAAAGTCGGAGAAGTTCGAGCTAATATTTGTGGAGTTACTACATTTATAGGACTTATCAAAAAATAAAAACTAGAGCTTACTACACTTATTAATATAAAAATACCTAATCTAAAAAGTGATGCATAAACTCTTTTTAAATTTCCATTTGATAATCCCAATCCTAGCGACTGAATTGGTGACATTAGGGGCGAAATCAACATTGCTCCAATAATTACTGCAACAGAATTTGTATTTAATCCTATTGAAGCTATAATCATTGCACAAATCAGAATAAACATTGTTTCCTTCGTAAAATCAGAATCTTCAATAATATTTCTTTTTAAAATTTTATATTTTTCATTTTTTTCTTTTTCATTCATTTTATATTGTCTCCTTATTACTCACATAATAATTAAAAGTTATCTATTATTGTCAATATACACACAAGACACACAAATATTTTTTCTAACTGTGATGAACTTAATATAAAAGAATTATCCCAATCAGGAAAACACTTAGAAAGTTAGGGTATTAAAATAGTATTTTCCATTTTGAGATAATTCATTTATACTTTTATTTAGAATGCAGCTACTACACTACCATTATATTTTTCTTCAATATATTTTTTAACTTTTTCACTTTGTAATGCTTTTATTAACTTTTGAATTTTTTCTTCATTTTCTCTTCCTTTTAAAACTGTAACTATATTTACATAAGGTGAGTCTTTATCTTCAACTAGGATTGTATCATCTTTAAATGATAGTTTTGCATCTAAAGCAAAGTTTGCATTAATTACTGCAGCTGTAACTTCTTCAAGTCTTGGTGCCAACTGTTCAGGCGCTAATGCAGTAAACTTAATATTTTTAGGATTTTCAGCTATATCTGCTATTGTTGAATCTAATTTCTTATTATCCTTTAATTTTATAACTCCTGCTTTATCAAGTAATATTAATGCTCTTCCACCATTTGTTGGATCGTTAGGTATTAATATAGTATCTCCATTTTTTAAATCATTTATATTTTTTATTTTTTTAGAATAAACTGCCATAGGCTCAACGTGAACACTTCCTACAGATACTAAATCTAAATTGTTTGATTTTCCAAATTCTTCCATATATGGTATGTGCTGGAAGAAATTTGCATCTAATTCCTTAGTTCCTAATAATTTATTTGGCTGTATGTAATCGTTAAATGTAACGATTTCCAAATCTACACCTTCCGTCTTTAAATCATCCTTTACTAATTCAAGTAATTCCTGATGTGGTACAGGTGTTGCACCAACTACTAATTTTTCAACTTTTGCAGGCTTTTCTGCCGCCTTTGAATCAGTTTTTGCTTCTTCTTTTGCTCCTCCACAAGCTACAAGAAATAATGCAGCTGTAAGTCCCAGTAATAATTTTTTCATTTAAAATCCTCCTATTTTTTATTTTTATATATAAATTAACAATTTATATTCCAATTAAATCTATTATTTTCTGTTATCCTCTTAATCTTTTTTTGTTTATTCTGTTTACTATACTGTTTCCTATAAACTGTATTAACTGTACCAGTAAAATAATTGTTACTGTTGCCTGCCACATTAATGTTGGATTTGATCGCTGATATCCATCTATAACTGCAGCATTTCCCAGTCCACCTCCACCAATGGAACCTGCTATTGCTGAATATCCTACAAGACTTATTATCGTTAAAGTAAGTCCATGGATTAGTGATGGTAGTGCTTCCGGTATCATTACCTTAAATATTATTTCATTTGTTGTTGCTCCCATTGCTTTGGAGGCTTCTACAAGTCCTTCATCCACTTCCTTCAGTGCCCCTTCAATTATTCTCGCTATAAAAGGAGCAGATCCTAATGAAAGCGGAACAATAAACGACACACTTCCATAAGATTTTCCTATAAGAAGTCTTGATAATGGAATCAAAAGAACTATAAGAATAACAAAAGGTATAGACCTTGTTATATTTACAAGCAGTACATCCAGAATTTTATGCAATGTTCTATTCGGTTTTACACCTTTAGGCTCAGAAGTAACAAGAAGTACCCCTATTGGAAGTCCTATAATTAATGAAACAAACGTTGCTATTGCCACCATATAAACTGTTTCCCACAACGGATTTAGCATTGTTTCAAAATGCAAAAATTTTATTATATCAAATTTCATTATAACACCTCCAATTCCAGATGATTTTTTTCTAGCCATTTTACTATTGCCTTTATTTTTTCCTCTTCAGCAGAAATTTCTATTGTCAGATTTCCTACAACTGTATTTGACAACTTATCTATAGATCCACCTAATATATTTATTTCTGCATCATATCTTTTAATTATTTCAGCAATATATGGCTTATCAGCCTGTTCTTCATTAAATTTCAGTTTCAGTCTTATTTTCCCTCCTGAACGCTCTTTAACCTCTTCCTTTTCTTCTGATTCAAAACTTTCGTGGGAAATATTTGATACAAATTCCTTTGCCAGCTGTGTTTTAGGATGCATAAAGATATCCTTTACTGTTCCTTCTTCAACTATTTTTCCATCTGACATTATTGCTGTTTTATTGCATATTTTTCTTATTACTTCCATCTGATGAGTTATTAATATTATTGTAATTCCAAATCTTTTATTTATATCCTTCAGCAAATCCAGTATAGAATTTGTTGTCCTAGGATCCAGGGCACTTGTTGCCTCATCTGAAAGTAAAATTTCCGGATTGTTTGCCAGTGCTCTCGCTATCGCAACTCTTTGTTTTTGTCCTCCTGAAAGCTGTTCCGGATAGTTTTCCTTTTTATCTAATAGTCCTACTATCTCAAGAAGTTCATCTACCCTCTTATTTATATCTTCCTTTTTCCATCCTGAAATTTCCAGAGGAAATGCTACATTTCCGCCTACACTTCTAGAATTTAGAAGATTAAAATGCTGAAATATCATTCCTGTTTTTTTTCTGTAATTTCTAAGTTCATTCTGGTCAAAATCCAGAACATTCTTTTTTACAGGTATTTCTTCGCCTTTTTCAACATGCTCTACATATATTTCACCTTCAGTAGGCTCCTCAAGCCTGTTTATGAGTCTTATCAATGTTGATTTACCAGCACCGCTAAGTCCCATTATTCCGTAGATATCTCCTTTTGCTATTTCAAGGTCTACGTTATCTACAGCTTTTAAAATCTTACCGTTACGCAGCTTATACTCTTTTACCAAGTTCTTAATCGTAATAAACACTTCTTCACCTCTTAATTTCACTTTCAAAATTTTGACTTTTCTTATTATAACTTGAATTTATATCTATTGCAAGTATATTTTACTTTACAAATTTATATATTTTTACTATTTTAGAAAAAATTTTAATATATTGTATTCAGAAATTCTTTTACTCTCTGAGTTTCAGGATTTTCAAATATTTTTTCTACTGTACCCTTTTCAAGTATTTTTCCATTTTCCATTACTATAACTTCATCAGATATTTCCCTTACAAATTTCATTTCATGACTTACAATGAGCATCGTCATTTTTCTTTCCTTTTTCAGCTTTCTTATTATATCCAGGACTTCTTTTACAAGTTCAGGATCCAGTGCAGAAGTTGGCTCGTCAAACAGAAGAATATCCGGCTCCAGTGCCAATCCTCTTGCTATTGCAACCCTCTGTTTCTGTCCTCCTGAAAGCTCATTGGGAAAATTATCCTTCTTATCGGCAAGACCAACTGTTTCAAGTACTTTTCCTGCTATTTCTTCAGCTTTTTTCACATCTGTTTTCTTTACTATTCTCAATGTCTTTACAATATTATCCTTCACTGTCATATGTGGAAATAGATTAAAATTCTGGAATATCATTCCTGTTTTCAGTAAAAGCTCCTTTTTTATTTTCTTATCAATTCCTTTATCCTGTAAATCATGGCCTTCTATAAGTATTTTCCCGCCAGTCAGTGTTTCAAGGTCTGCTATACATCTTAAAATTGTTGATTTTCCACTTCCACTGGGACCTATCAGAGAAACTGCCTCTCCTTTGTTTATTGTAAAATTTATGTCATCCAGTATAAGATTATTTCCAAACTGTTTTTTCAGATTAATAACTTCTATTATTTTTTCTTTCATATCTTTCACCTAAATTCTTATTTTATTTTTCTTTTCTGCATTCTTAAACAGTCTGTCTACAGCTAAACTCAACACAAGATAAATAATAATCGCACATATATATGGAGTTATATTATAATACTGGTTTGCAAGTTCCTTTGTTCTTTTCATTATTTCCGTTACTGCCAGAACATAAATCAGCGAAGTATCTTTTATAAGGGTAATCGCTTCACTTCCCAATGTTGGTAGAACTCTTCTTATCGCCTGTGGAAGTATAATATACAATGTTTTCTGCCAGTAGCTGTATCCTAGCACTTTTGCAGCTTCATGCTGTCCCTGATCTATACTTTCCAGGCCACTTCTCATTATCTCAATCAGGTATGCCGCATAATTTATTACAAATGTCAGTACAGCTGCAGAATATGGATCAAGTTTCACTCTATATCCAAAGAAATTTATTAATGGAATTCCATAATATACTATAAACAGCTGGAGCATCAGGGGAGTTCCCCTGAATACCCATGTATACACTGAAAGAATACTCTTAACAATCTTATTTTTTTCTGTATATGCCAATGCTCCCAATATTCCCAACGGGACAGAAAATACTATCGTACAGACATATAGTGAAAATACTACCGGCAAAGTTTCCAGCAGTTCAATGAACATATTTAATGGTGACATCTCTAATCCTTAAACCATTTTGAATATATTTTTTGATATGTCCCGTCTTTTCTCAATTCATCTATTGCTTTTTCTATTTCTTCTATTAATTTTTTATTTCCTTTTTTTGCCGCTATTCCCATTTCCTCAATTCCAAAATTTTCATCAAGGATTCTGTAAAGTTCTTTTCCTGCCTGTTTTTCTTCCGTATTTTTTATATATTTTGCATATGCTTCATCAACAACTATTGCATCCAGTCTTCCTATACCAAGATCCATAAATGCCTGATCATATTGCGGATATGTTTTCAGTTCCTTAAATCCCTTATCTGCATTTTCCTTTTTAATCTTTTCTTCTCCACTGCTCTGTGACTGAACTCCTACGACTTTTCCTTTCAGATCTGCTTTAGTCTTTATTGGAGAGTCTATATTTACAATTATTATCTGATTATTGCTCAGATAAGCTTTTGAAATTTCTGTTTCCTTTGCCCTGTCAGGCGTTATTGTAAGTCCATTCCATATCAGGTCTATATTTCCACTGTTTAAATCCATTATTTTTGAATCCCAGTTTATAGGCTTAAATTCAACTTCTATTTTTAACTTTTCTGCCACAGCCTTTGCAAGATCAATATCAAATCCTATTAATTCCCCTTTTTCATTTTTAAATCCCATTGGTGCAAAAGTATCATCCAGCCCAATAACAACCTTTTGAGGTAACTTATCCTCATTTTTCGTTTCTTTCTTATCTGTTTTTTCCACGCTGCACATGAGTATCGTCATTGCCATCACTAATAAAATTATTATCTTTTTCATATTTTTTCCTCCATCTCTATACTTCTTTCTGTAGATTATTTTGTCATTTCACTGATCATCGGTAAATATTTAATAATCTTGCCCCTTAACTTCTATAACCCAGAAATATAACCCAGAAAAAAAGCTCCCAGTTTTTTTCCTGAGAGCTTTTCTATTTATTTAATAAAAGATTTAGAAGCATCACAGGTACAAATTCTTATCAATACAACATAAGTCTGTACCTGAAATCTTAAAAGCACAAACTTATTTACCTATGATGACACATCGCTTCTCTAAATCTTTTCATTTTCTTTCCTCCTAATTTTTGTTTTTTGTTTTTAAATCCTTTTCTTAGATTTATAAATTGATTATAATGGATACTGTAACAAAAGTCAAATATATAAAATTTACAAATTCCATAAATTATATATATGAATAAACTATGTTTATTTCATTTACTATTTTATTTTGTGACATTATAAATAACTCAATAAATATAGTTTTTCACATATCTTATTTATATACTTTATTTTTTCAACATAACATCTACAGCTGCTATATAATAATTTATTGAAAAATATAGAGCTTCATCTTTTATTTGAAATGCAGGATTATGCCATTCGTAAGGGCATCCTGTACCTATAAATGCAAATAGACCAGGTACTTTCCCCTGATAGAAGGAAAAATCTTCTCCACCAGTTGTCATTTCAGGCACTTTAACATCTGCAAATGCTGAAACTTCTTCTCCTATTAACTTTGCAAGCATTTCATCATTATCCACAAATGGATGTGAGTCTCCCCACAAAATTTCATATTTCTGTTCAAAAGCTTCAGTATAGTTTTTTACAACCTGAGCAAATAATTTTTTTATTCTTTCCTGTACAGATTTCTTAAAAGTTCTCATTGTACCTTCCATTACTACACTTTCAGGTATTACATTCCATGTATTTCCACCTGATATTCTTGTTACACTGATTATTGCCATATCAGCAGGAGATACGTATCTGCTCACTATTGACTGAATTGACATTACAATCTGGCTGGCAGTCACTATTGGATCATTTCCATTTTGAGGTGCCGCCGCATGAGTTCCTGTACCGTTAATTTTAACTTCAAATCTGTCTACCGCCGCCATAAGAGACCCTGATTTTATCCCAATTGTTCCCAGCGGTAAATCAGGCTTATTATGAAATCCTGCAATTGCTGAAATTTCTTCCAATGCACCTGAAGCTATCACTTCCCTGGCTCCTGCATTTATTTCTTCGGCTGGCTGAAAAATAAGCCTTACTCTACCCTTCAGCCCTTTTTCCCTTTCCTTCAATATTTTCGACGCACCTAAAAGGGAAGCTGTATGAAAATCATGACCACAGGCATGCATCACCCCATTATTTTGAGATTTGTACGGATAATCTGTCATTTCATTTATTGGAAGGGCATCAATATCAGCTCTTAATGCAGCTATTTTTTCCCCTTCTCCAATTTCAGCAACAACTCCTGTTTTCAAGTTAAAAGGTAAAATTTTTATATTATGCTCTGCTAAAAACTTCTTTATAAATTCTGTTGTTTTATATTCCTTTCCTGATAATTCAGGATTTGTGTGAAGATATTGTCTGATTTCTCTTATTTCTTCAAGTAAACTATCAGACAAATTATATTTTTGTGAAGCTTCTTTTAACAATTCCTTCGGCAGTTCTTTTTTCTGGGATTCATTTTTTTCATTTTCCATTTTAAAATTTCCCCTTTCTTTTCTACATTAAATTGACAGCTATTCTAAAATACTTATCTTTACTATTTCTACTTTTCCCTATGTACGTTAAATCCTGTAGCCTGCTTTGTAGCCATTATTGTAACGTCTGATATTTGAACATGTTTAGGCTGATTAGCTACGTATAATGCCACATCTGCTATATCTTCAGGCTTTAAAGCTTCCACACCTTCATAAACTTTTTTCGCTCTTTCCTTATCCCCATGAAATCTCACTTCACTAAAGTCAGTTTCAACAATTCCTGGCTGCAATGTACTCACTTTAATATTTTTATCAATTGTATCTATTCTTATTCCATCGCTTAGAAATTTCACAGCAGACTTTGTGGCACAGTAGACTGCAGCTCCTCCATAGGAATAAATTCCAGCTGTAGAACCGATATTTATTATATGTCCGTTATTATTTTCCACCATATTTGGGATAACTTCCCTTGTTACATACAGAAGTCCTTTTATATTTGTATCAATCATTCTTTCAATATCGGCTATATTATAATCCTGAAATTTTTCCAATCCAAGTGCAAGTCCCGCATTGTTTATAAGAATATCTATTTTTCCTGAATTTTTAATTATTTCCTTTACTGTATCCCTTACTTTTTCATATCCTGTCACATCAAGTTCATAAATATCAACCTTTACATCATATCTGCCTTCAATATCATTTTTTATTTCCTGAAGTTTTTCCTTCCTTCTGGCACACAAAATGAGATTATCCCCATTTTTACCAAAGGAATAAGCCATTGATTTTCCTATTCCACTGGAAGCTCCCGTTATAAAAATATTTCTTTTCATTTTACATTCATCCTTTCGTTATAAGTAATCCAATATATCAAAAGAAATTTTCTATATGTAATCTGCCATGTTCAGTAATTTATACTTATATCCCATGCCTTCGAACATATTTTTTCTATATATAAGCCCTCTATATGCAGTTTTTCCATTGAATGTTTCTATATCGTTAATGTCTATTACAGTTTTTGCCCTATCCGCATCTTTATCCTTTACTGCATAAGGAAGAATAAATCCACCAATTCTATAATTTTTTACTACTTCTTCGTTTTCTGCCAGTCCTGTTTCCTTTGCAATTATTTTTACAATCTTGCTGTCTGTTTCCTGAATTTTTTCATACGGAACGCTGGAATATTTTGTTTTATTTACTGCCAGAGTATCTAAAATTCTATTTTCCTTATCTATATCATTTTCTGATACAGCCTGTGCATATGCAAGATATGCATAAAATACTCCTCTACCATTGTTCCCATTTTTTGTAATTTCATTTTCCCATGTATTTATATTTTCTTCAGGAATCGAAGTAAACACGTCAAATTTATATTTTGCCCTTGTTATTAATACATTTAAGAGCTTATATCCCTTCTGCTGATTATTTAAAGGCCCAAAATTCTGTATAAATTTCCCTTCTTCATTTTTTCCGAAAGTTGTAGAAAATATCATTACATCTCTTTCGTCTCCCTGAACATTTTCAAGATTTTTTACAAACATATTCTTTTCAAGTAGTTCATTATAACGGCTTTTTACTGTTTCATTGTCATTTTCCCTTAAATATGAGTTTATTCTATTTAGAATATTTGTTTTCTGCTCCAGATTCAAAGTAACTATTCCCACACTTGGTAATTTACCATCTATAAGTATTTTATCACTGAAAATATGTTCTATAATTTTATCTGCTTCATCATCATTTTTTCTAGCTTTGTACACTCCATCCACTCTATAATATTCGATTGGTGTGTATTCTGACTTTGACGGCATTGGAACAAGCCTTGATTCGTAAAATGCAGCATTGGAAAAATTAATCAGTTTCGGATGCTTCGATCTATAATGGAAATCAAGATAAGACATAACCACATCTTCATTCAAATTATTTACATAATCAAGCAAAGACTCGCTGTCTGCTAAAAATAATGTTTCCTCATCTATTTCTTCATTATCAGTTTCCTTCTGATCCATTTCCGCTCCAAAGTAGTTTGAAGGTGGCATCTGATGAATATCTCCTGAAACTATCTTATATTTCCCCCTCATCATGGAAGGCAATACTTCTTCCAGCTTAAGCTGACTGGCTTCATCAAATATTACAAGATCAAAAATTCCTTCCTGCAATGGAAATACGGCACTACATGTATTCGGATCAGTCATTATCACAGGAAAAATCTTTTTGAAAAATTCTACATCTGTTCCTATAATTTCCCTCAATGTGTTTATTTTTCCATACTTTGCATTTTTTCTAAGATTATACAGCATTTTTATATTGTCTTCTTTTCCCATAGAACCAAGTGCTCTTCTTCTTGTTTCCTGCCAGTTCTTTTTTATCTGATACTTCTGGTTATCAATTATAAATTTATCATGCTCAAGCAGTTTTCCTATATTTACTGAGTAATCCCTGTACATTTCACTTTTAACGTTGCTATTCTGTAACAATGAATAATAGTAGGACAGCTTCAGAAATTCTTTCCTGTCTTCAATTTTATTTTCTTCAACATATTTTATAAAATTATTTATGAAAGCTTCTTCTTCTCTTGTTATTTCTCCACTTTTCTTTTCATCGATAAAACTCATAAATCCATTTCTGTTGTCTACAATTTCATTTAATATTTCAGAAAATTCTTCCAGTTCCTTTTGATATTTTCCATAATCATGATGAGTAAATTTTTTATCCAAATATTTGTCATTATATGCAGATATTTTACCGGAATTTTTATAGATATCCTCCCATGCATTCTTTATACTTTTTACTTTGGAATTAAATATGGAAAATATTGAAACCTTCAGTTTATTTACACCAAAAAATTCTTCAAACTGTTTTCCGTATTTCGATGTATTATCCTTAATGAAATTTATCATTTTTTTTGCATCATTTAACGTATTTGAAGTTTCTTCAAAAAATATTTCATACGACTGTATATTTTTAAACTTATCATTATATATTCCTTCAAATTTTCTAATTTTATCAATCGTTCCTATTTTATTAAGCAGTCTATCCACAATATCAAGTATTCTGTAAACTGTGTCAGTATTATTTTTCTCAGTATCAACATGATAATAATCCTGATATTCTTTTCCTCCTAGAAGATTCAACATTGCATCATTTACTGTTAAATTAGTATTTTTCATATTTCCTTCTAAAGATTTCTGATGATTGTTGTATTTTTCCTTCAGAGCTTTATATTCCATTACCGAATACTCATATTTTGCTTCATCAAACTGTTCAGTCTTAGGTAGATTTTCTGCAAGGTCTCTAACCCTCTTTACTATATCCCTTCTATCCTTTACAGGATCATTCAGCATTACAGTAAGATCTCCAAGACCAATATCTGTCAATTTTTCATATATTACATCCAGAGCTGTTTTTTTCTCACATACAATCAGAATATTTGCACCATTCTCAAGGGAATTTGTTATAATTGCTGTCAGGGTCTGACTTTTTCCTGTTCCCGGAGGTCCCTGAATAATTTTATACTGACTGTCTGTCAAAGTTTCTACAACATTCTGCTGACTTGGATCAGTCGAAATTGATGTATTTTTATTCAGCTGAAAATCATCCCTTTCAGATACATTAAATTTAAACTGGGCAAAATTTTCTGTTAAAGTATTGAAATCCTGTATTATTCCTTCATTCTGACGTTTAAACAGCCCTAATACTCCTCCATAGAAAATAAACGGAGCACTCTTTCCCTTTTCATCAATTTTTTCAGCATTTTCAGGAAATTTTTCTATTTTAAATTCCTCAGAGTATTCTATTTTCAATTTTTTGTTTATTTCAGAAAGTATATTTTTTATTTCATCGAATGTAAGTACACTGTCATCCTCATCTTTTCCTGCTTCATACACAGATGATAAATCAGTTTTATCATCTGAAAGAAGCTGCATCAGCAGTACTTTATTAATTTCAGCAGTAGAATTTTCATCCTTTGAAATTATAAACTCATTCATATCAGATTTAGATCTTGTTATATCCAGTTTCCATATAAATAAAGGAGATTTCATAACTGATTTTGTCTTATTATTCTGCTTTACAAGAATCGGATATCCCAATGCAAGGCTATTTACTCCTTCTTCCCTTAAAATATTCATATTTTCATTAAAAAGATACTGTATTTTTCTTTCCACAGACTGATTTTTTTCTTCATTTGTCATTCTAATTTTCATGCTGAAATCTTTTTTTGTAAATAGATTCTCAAAAAATTTTTTAGAAAAATCCGGATTTATCTTATCAAAATCTGATAAATCCATTCTTGCCCGATATCTTCCAGGCATTGCACTTAGATAAATACTCCTCATTGAACCTACATTCAGTTTTTCCACCAGCAGGTTTAAAAAATTAATATTCATATTTAGATTTAAAACCTTCTTCAAATATTATAAATAATATCCCACAGCATTCTAATAATTGCTGCCTGAAGAGTTTTTTCTCCTTTCCTTTTAAATATTATCCATATTGATTTATATAATAATTATACTAAAAAAGACTTTATTATTCTATCTCAATTTAACATATTTTCTTTTTGTATTCTTAAATTTTTAGAATACAAGACGCATTTCATACCATACAACTCCACCATGGGTAGATTCAGATACTCCTTCATTTTTAAATCCAAATTTTGAATAATAATGTACAAGTGCATCCTTACAGGTCAGAACTACTCCTTTTCTTTTTTTATCTTTTGCATCCTTAATCATTTCATTTAGTAATTTTTCAGCATAACCTCTTTTTCTGTAGTCAGGTAATGTATTAACTCCAAAAACCATCTGCCATTCACCTTCAGGATTGTGTAAATGAGGATTTTCATACATTTCATCTGATAAATTTGGGATATCTGTTACCATTCCATTTACAAAACTGACAATTTTCCCATCTTCCTCAAGAATCCAGAAATAATCAGGATATACAGTCAGCCTTCCTTTAAATGATTCTTCTGTTGCAGCTTCACTTGCTGGAAAACACTCTGCTTCTATGGCTGTTATTTCCTTCAGATCTTGAATTTTTCCTCTTCTTATATTCATAAATTTATCCTTTCCTGACAATTTTTAACTTTTTACTTTATTTTACCTTTATCTTCTGAAAAAATCAATTGTGTATTTCTGGGAAATTTTCTTTCATTTTCTCATTTCTTTAATATAACTACCATGTGTATAAATATAATTTGTAAAAATGTACATAAAAACGGTAATAAAGATACTTCCAAGAAATAATATCCAATTACCGTTCTGTTTTATTCTTTTTTTCAATAATTTTTATTTTTACTTTTTTATCCTATAAATTTTTAACATCAATTACTTTTACATCATCTAGATTTTTTGTTGAATACTCATAAATTTTTCCATCATCATAAATATATAAAATCCCTTTATATATTGTCAAATCAATTTTCCTGTAATCTTTCACTTTAATTTCTTTTATCGGTTTCTGATTCTCATCGACTATTATTATTCGGTTATCTTTTAAGATGTGGACATTACTAAACTTTTTATATTCATTTTTAAATAAAGGGGAATCTATTTTCATTTCTCTTTCTCCCCATTCTTCTTCTGAAAGCCCCTCTATTTTTTCAACTTCCTCTATTACCTTATCAACTTTTTTTAATCCATATCTTCCTGCAATTTCATAATTATCAAATTCTATATTCTTATAATACAAGTCAAAAAATATTCTTATTTCTTCTTCAGTAAAATTTTTCTCTAGTATTGGAAGAAGAATACTTTCCTTGTCTTCTGTTTTATTAAATTCTTTCAGCACTTGTTTTTTTCCATATTTTATTTCTTCACTTAAAATTGATTCAAAGAAATATGAGTTATTAGAGTTTTTCTCAAATTCTATAATCAGTTTAATCATCTGTATTATTTTTTCTTCATCTGTACTGAAATTTTTTAAAATTTTAGCAATATCTGTATCAATATATTCCTGGTCAAATTCTAAAATTTTTTCTAATTTCTTTTCTTTTTCCTGAATGTATCTGACTAATACTCTATTTTCACTTTGAATTTCTGCCTCATTTTGATTCAAATAAGAATATTTTTTATTGAAATCTTCTAGGTTCATATATTTAGTTTCTTTACTTTGCTGCACTTCCTTCCCCATACCTTCCCTCTTTTCTATTTTTCTTTCTTCACTTTTATTTATACAGGAAAACAATAAAAATAAAATTAGAAATGCTTGAAATTTTTTCATATAGCTTCACCTACTTTTTATATTTTTCTATCCTATTAGTTATATTATTTTTTACTTTTATTACAATATTATTTATTTTCTGCTGATTTATTTTATTCGATGAAACCTCTCCACTTACCTCCTGATCTTTTTTATCTCCTGAAGCTGTTCTACTTTTTCTATTAATTTTTTCTATTTTATAGGCAAAATTCATTATTTTATCAAAGAATTCCCTTGAATTTTCTGAAAAATATATATTTCCATAACTTTTATGCCTACTTATTATTTTTTTTGTAGAAGGTAATAGACAACCTACTGAAAACCCCCTGTGATCTCCATGATGAATTAAAATCCATCTATTTTTAGGTATTAATGTCCTATTATTTGAATCCTTTTTATGATTTTGTACCCCTATTGCCATATAAGATTTTCTAATCACATTTCCTTTTTCATCCTTCTTTTCTGGTCTTAAATGCCATCTTAAATCATGAGTTCCTTCTATTATTCTTTTATTTTTATTTCCATTTATTTCATTTTCTCCTCCAGGTTCTATAACATACCCGTCATATCCTTCCAATTTCTTTCCAGAAGGATCCAATATTGAAAAATAAGATATTGTAGAGTTCTTTTTGGCATTTTCCTTTGTCCATTTTTTAGGATCTGTATTATAGTATTCTTCAAATCTTTCAACATAAAAAGTATATTTTCCCTGAACTCCCAAATGTGGACAATTTCCTGAACTACAGCTGTCCTCTCTTTTTTCTGTTTTTGATGAATTTACACTACTGGAGGATTTTGATGGTTTGGATAGACTTTCATTATTATTCTTTTTATTAGTTTCTGAAATTTCAGAAGAATTTTTGCTATTACTGGCAACTGTTGTATTTTCTATCTTAGAAGTTTTATCTTTTCCATGATTTTTATTCCATTCCATCTGATTAAAAGGACACATTGTGGATATTTTCCCACTTTTTCTTATTATTTTCAAAATATCCCATTCAGTAGGTATATTTTTTGTAGTATCGTATAAATTTCCTCCCATTCCAATCCAAGTCAATATATCGCCAATTTTTGTCTCCTGCTTATCCTCTCCCTTCAGATTAAGTCTGTTTCCTCCAACATTAAAATTATCCAGTCCTGCTATTTTAGATTTTACATTTTTCTCATCCATAGTCAGTTCTGCTTTTATAAATTCCTTTTCCTCATTTTTCATTGAAAGCCTTGCAGCCTGCATCAGATAACCATACACCATTGCAGGTAGAATTTTTGCAGAATAAAAATTTTTTCTTTCATGATCACACAGGGAAATCCCTTTTTTTCTTATTATCCCTTTTGTATCAATATTAGGATTAGACAATTGTTTCACTCTTTTATATGAACTTCTGAATGCCTGAAAAATTTTACCTCTCAATTCATTTTCTTTTTCCTTTGTCACCTCCGATTTCATTATTGGCATTTTTTTCTTATTACTTTCAACAATTTTCTTATACTCTTTTTCTTCTTCAGCAGTAAGACCTTTTCCTGTAATTATTCCGGCTGTTTTTTTATTTATATATGGTTTTAGCTTGTTTTCTGTCTGACTTATATATTTTTTCGCATTAGCAAACTTCTGACAGGATTTTTTCAATGAAGTCTGCATAAAATTATTGTTTACATCCCTGCATACATCGACTAACAGTTTATACACACAGTCAGCATCCCTTACACTTTCTTTAAACTCCGTTTTTTTATCTTCTGCTATCCCTATTTCCTTTTGACCTGCATCATCAATACTGACAGTTCCCCCATATTTACATTTTATTGTGGAAATATCCAATAATGCAGGATATTCTCCAACCTTCACATCTGTATTTTTTTCCCATTGCCCTAAAAGTTCAGGTTTGCATATTCCAATTGCACGGCATTTTTTAAATGGTAAAATTTTTTTATCATTTATATTTGCCTGCTTTCCTCCCCTTAAAGTTATACTGTTCTGATTTATTACCAGTTTACTTATATCTTCTCCTAAGGTACATTTCAACATGCAGTTGTCATTTACAAAGAGTTCCCCTGTCGGCTTTACTATATTCTGAAAATCATAAAATGACTTATAGAAGGAATAGATGTCCATGGAATCGATATTTGCTGAATAATCTCTTAATTCCTTGCAATCCTTAAATAATTTATGCATTATTGATCTGTCTTTTTCAAAATCAGACTTATCCCTGTAATTTTCATATATCTCATCTATCAGGTTACTTATATTCCGTATATTCCTTACTTTTATTGCTGATTTGGAGGTTATCCAGTCATTCAGAAGGGTAGTCACCCTTATTTCTTTTCCAAGTTTTTCAAGCCTGTTATACAATCCCGTATCTGTTTTTGAAGGAATATCTATACCTCTTTGTTTTTTTACATACCATAACAGATAATTTCTGACTATGTTGCTATCTTTATACTTATGGTTATCAAAATACTTTGTCTCATTTTCTCCCTTAAATCCTGTCTGAACTGACAAAAATTCTATTATTATATTTTCAATTAACCGCTTAGTCAATGGATACTGATTTATGCCATTTTCATCAATTTCGTAGAATTTCTGATATTCACTGTCACTTGAATACAGTTCTTTCATTAAACTTATACATTTAATCTTTGAAAGATCTGAATCTGAAATATTTTTTTTAGCAACCTTTATCACTATTTCATCAATATCTTTTATTCCCTTCATATACTTGTCATATTTTTCAAGGAGTACATTTTTTTCTACTTTATGTGTATTTTTTCCCTCTTTTACATCCTTCGAACTGTTATTTAATGTATCCTGTATCTTATCTGTAAATCCTGATTTAGGCTGATTTTCTCCAATAGGTTTTCTATCAGGATATTTTACATATTTTGCTGAATACTGACTTAACACATATTCCAGTGATTCTACCCTGCTTTTATTGAAAATTGGATTACTCCACACATAATAGATAATATCCTGTATTCTTATATTTTCATTTTCATCTCTTCCTCTTAAAATATCGAATCCCTGCTGTTTTATTACATTTCCTATTTTGTCACTGCCTTTGGTTGCTTCATCATATATTTTCAAAATTACATTGATATCTTCCCTGTTTTCTTCCAAAACCTTTTTTGATGTTTTTGTTTCCAGATATTTTATATAATCGCTATCATACATGTTTTTATCATTGAATTTAACTTGCAGCCTTTCCAATACAGCTTCCTCAGAATTTACAAATACCAGCTCAGGAGCTTTACTGTTTTCAAACCTGTCTTTTTTATATTCTTCATTATCCCAGACTTCTTCAAACTTCTGACCATTAAATACAAATACCCCCTGTCTATTATTTTCCTCAGAAGAATTCATAGCAGAATTTGATTTTTTTCCTGTACTGTTATTTTTTTCTTCCTTTATTTTAGCCTGGCTATTTATATTTTTATTATCCACCTGTGCATCATTTTTTTCTACTACTTTCCCATTTATTCTACATTGGAATATTTTAGTAAAATTTTCTTTAAAATATTCCCATCTTTTTTCTTTATCAGCATCTGAAAGACCATTATTTATTTTAGTCATTATTTTGTTAAATGCTTTTCTATATTTTTCAAAACCTTCTTTGTTATTTTCAACAATTTTTACATATTCATGACAATTTTTCCCTAATAAATCCATAAATGATGCTCTCACGTTATGTTTATAATCTCTTAGAATTATATCTGGATCAGATACATAATCTACATTTTCATTAAATGTTTTTTTGTATAAGTTTGTAGCAAGAGTATAGTTGTATCTCCCTGTAAGCTGCATTATTCCTCTACCTCTAAATTTATATCCGTCTCCTTTACCATTTTTCAGTTCTTCCCTATTATCATATACAGTATCTGCTATTGCTCTCTGATTTGCCGGATGATTTTTATTTTTTCCATGTTTTGCTGCTAAACTTGGATTATTTCTATATCTTCTGAATATTTCCTTCAATCTTTTTTCACTATAATTAAAAATCTCATTAAAATTTTTATAATTAGTTTCACCCCTAAAATGTGCAAAAATATGAGCATAAGCCAGACAATCATCCATTCCAAGTTTTTTAAAACAACTGTTTATTTCATCAACTGTTTTCTTAAAAGCTTCTTCACTCCCATTTTTAAACATCATTCTCAGCTGCTCTATTGTAACCTCCATGAAATCCCCCTTTTCATGATTAATATTTCTCAAATAATTCTGATATTTCTGTATCTACATCAAACTTTTCTATCGATTTGTTTATCTTTTTTTTAGGAGATTTTGATACTTTAAAGTCATCTCCTTCTTTTGTTTTTATTTTCGAATATCCTTCTACATATACATTGTCAATTACCAAATTATTATTTTTATAGCCAAGTTCAATAAAATATGTCTTAAATCCTGACAATTTCCCCATTGACATATCTCTTATGATGACCATATTATTTTTTATTTCATATGAACTTTCTTCTCCGTAGGAACCTCCTGTACCTTCTATTCCAACTGGAATAATTAACTTACAGCTATCAAAAATTTTATAATCCTCCCCTTCACTTATAAAAAATTTTAAACAGCTTGAATTTTTACCAGTTTTATACATTTCATATAATTCATCAGGCCCCATATCCTTTGCTTTTTCAGTTTCAATATTAGAATATTCCAAAATATAATCTTTCTTATTGTCTTTATTTATATATCCTGACTTTGTTTCTTTTAATGTTATTCCATTGGCAAATTTTATGCTTTTATCATTTATCAGATTTTTCTCAAGTTTGTCTGACTTTATCAATAATTTTATATATTCCGTATAAAATTTCTCTGCTTTAGTTTTTTCGCCTAATTTCCATAATACATCTGCATAATTTAAATTGGCTACAATTCTTTTAGGAAACTTATTTAATATGTCTTCTAATATTTTCTTTGACTCTGATAAATTTCCTTTTTTATATAACTCATAGGCGTAGTCATTTATTTGAGTTACATTTTTCTCTGTTATCTCTCTATTATTCCTATTCTCTGTACTTTTTCCTTTTAAATAACTTAACGAAATACAAAAAATAAATACAAACATTATTTTCCAGATAATTCCTTTTTTCATTGATGCTCCTTCCTTTTCACTGATTTTATTATTTCAACTGACTTTTATGTATATATCCTTTCATATGGTATCCACCCTTTTCATTATAGAAATATACATATTTCCAATTATTTTCAGTATATATTTCCTCAACTTCAACACCATTTTTTAATTTATATAATATTGTACTTTCTACACTTGGTTCCCTTCTTAAATTAATACTGTCATCTTTGGAAGCTGTTTTTAAAATTTTACCTGTCTTATAGTTTTTCTTTGCTGCTGTATCATTATCAAATCCATAATCCCTAAAATCATCCTGCCAGGAAATTTCTTCCTTCAAATCAGTTACAATATAATTGGTTGCACCAGGTGCGGCTACTACTGACAAAAATAAATTATCTCCGTCCATACTTTCAAGTAATGCCTCAGCATATGCAATTTTCCTTCCTATTACCCTGCCCTTCTTTACAAAAATTGTTTCCCTGTTAGACTGTCCCGCATAAGCATATGGATATGTAATTATATACATTCCATAATCTTTATTTCTAAAGCTTTCTATTCCTGTTATTTTTTCATCTTCACTTTCTGCTTCTTTATCATATTTATTTACTATTTTATAAACTTCTTCTGGTAATTTTTCTCTTGAAATTTCTGACACGGAAATAGTCTTTACTATCTTTACTGTTTCAAAATCATTTATTTTATCCTCAAATTCTGAAAAATTCGGATATTTTGTTTCATTTTCCCTCTTTTTTGAATTTTCTTCCATTCTATTTTCAATAAATATCTTATCAAGCATAGTAAATTTATTATAATTTTCATATATATAATCTACTATTTCTTTAGGAACTTCCCTTACTTCAAGTCTTTTCAGTCTTCTTAGTTTTTCTATTTCTTCAACACCGTATTTTAACGGATTGAAACTCACATCTAAATGATTTAATTTAGATAATCTGCCTATACCTCTAATATCCTTAATGTTATTATTATGAAGCCACAATTCTTTCAAATTTTTTAAATTTAATAACGGGGTTATATCTTCTATCTGATTGAAATTTATTTTTAAAACTTCTAATTTTTCAAGTTTTTCCAAAGGTTTCAAATCACTTATTTTATTCCATCGTAAATCAAGTTCCTTTACATTTTTGTAATCTAAAATACAACTTATTTCTTCCAAATTTTTATTTTTCAGCTCTATTTTTTCAGAATTAACATTGTATTTCTCAAGTTCTTTACAACTTTTACTTTTTGAAACTGACCCGCTGCTTTCATTTGTTTTTATTTCCTTTTTCTTTTCCATGCTGTTAACTTTGTTACAATTTACAAACAATGTAACAAATAACATTAAAACAAATAAATTTCTTCTCATTTTCATATTTCCCTCCATTATTTCAAATCAATTTCCTCAATTATTATGTATCTTCTGCCCCTTCATTCTTATTTCTCCCGAAGCTTCTATCCTGATATCCTTTGCTTTTCCAATAACATTGATATTATCTCCGTAAATTGCCATTTCTCCTATTGATTCAATTCCAACATAGTCATCCGACACAACTACCATGTTTTTCAATCCCTTATTTACAAAATTTTCTGCTGTTTCACTGCTTGTTTTTGAAGTTCTTGTGTATGAATTTTCCATATTCAGTTCCATTTTATTTTTATTGACTGTAAGATTAAAATCACTTCCATTAATATGAAAATTTCTTTTTTCATAATCACTAAATCTTCCGTTTCCTTTATTATTTACTGCCCAGGAAACTCTTGCGAAACTTTCATCTTCATTTGGAAAGTAAACCTCTACCGTATCATTTATTTCCGGAGTGCAGAAAAATCCTGTATTTGTCTGAGAATAGAAAGTCTGATAACTTAATGGCCATCTCTTTATTCCATAATCAGAATAAGCCCTACTGAACTCCACCTCTCCTTTTTGTTCGATTATTTTATTTAAACCTTCATTAAAAACAACTTCCATTTTTGCAATTTCTTCTTCAGAAAACACCTTTTCAACCTTCGCTTCAATACTGCATCCCTTTATTTCTTCATTATATTTTTTCAATATATTATAATTTTTTATATCTGTTGCCAGAAATTCACTTTTCATAAGATTATTTTTCAAATATATTTTTGTTTTTAAAACTGTCAGAGCATCATCGCCACTTCCATTTTTTTCCTCAGAAGTATAGTCCCTGTTAATTGAAACAGAATCACCAAGACTTACAACTTTGTTTGAATAAACTTTATAGTATAAGTTTTTATAGTCTCTGACAATTGAATAATCTGAATAATATTTATTTTCATTTTTTACATTTCCAGTTTCTATTACTCCAAATGTAATTATTCCCTGCTCCGTAACTAGCAGCCCTGTCTTCAGGTGTGAAGCCATTCTCACAAGGAATTCCCAGTCTGTTTCATTATACTGGACTATCAGCTTTCCTATCGGTACCTCAGCCCCCTTAAAATATTTTATCTGTATATCCTTATTACTGCATGTACTGTTTATTTCATCAATTATATTCGCATATGTAAAATTTTTATCCTGAAATACCCTGTATCTCTTTTCCATTTTTCTATCAAAAAGAATACTGTATGAAAATGCCTCTATAAAGATTAAATAACCTTCACTTCCATATTCAAGTACTTCAAAATAATCAATTATCCCTTTGAAAATTTCCTTTTCCCCGACAGAAGCATCTTCTCCTGAAACTTCTATTCCTATTTCAGTTTCCTCTTTTCCAATTATTTCTTCAAGCTCACTTTTTCTCTCATTTTCCACTTCTATCTTTAATTTTAGTTTCTGGTGTTCATTTATGCCTTCTGTTAATTCAAATTCCCTTATGAGATAGTTTTCTATTTTTTTATTATTCAAAATTACGTTTACATTTCTTCCCTCATACATATTTTCATTAATGCCCATATCCATTCTATCAACCTCAACTTCCCAAATATTTTAATATATAACCTGGCCCGCCTCTTTTTATTTTATATCCAGTTTATTTTTCTGATGAAACTTCTGTTTCAAATGAAGTACAAATACTCCAATCCCCTTTTCAATGCTTAGTTCCTGAGAGAAATTCCTTACAAACATATTTGCAAACTTGTAGTCTATATTTTTATTTGCTCCGAGATTCACAAACACCTCCACATTTCTGTAATCATTTTTTTCAAGATAAGATTCCGCCCATTTTGCCAGATCAATAATATTTTTTTTATTCTGTTCATATAGATCTGTATTATCATTACTGTTTTCATTATTTTCACTATTTGTATTATTTTCTATATTCGATATGACTTTTCCTGTAACTGTCATTTCAATACTGCTCCTATTATTTGCAAAATCAGTATTTTCAGCTAGTCCTATATTATATTTTATTTCTATTATCTCATCTTCTCCTATGTTTATTTCCTTTTTTTCGCTTTCATCAACAATTTTTATTTTATATTTCATTCCCAATCCCCCTCATATATTTTTAGAAAACTGAAACCTCTCCCAATTTTAAAGTTTTTTCTACATTTATTACACCAAAATGATTTTCCCAGTAATACTTTATCTTTACACCCAATGGCAGAAATAAATTTTCCATTATTTTTACTTTTAATCTATTTTCCTTTTTCTTTTCCCTGTTAATGTAAATTACTACTTTTTTCCTCTCATATTTTTTCTGATAAATTATTGAATCAGGAAAAAAATACTTTATACCATTGGAAAATACATCAAAACTTTCTTTTCCTGTTACAATTTTGTCGTAATACAGCAGAACCATCGCATTTTTTTCTTCTTCCGTCAATTTTTTAAAATCTGCCATTAATTCATCTCCAAAGACACCCCCTTCAATATCCCTCAATATCTTTTCACAATATATATCTATAATTGTTGTTCCTGTAACATAGTCTATTTCCCTGAGGCACATTAGTGCTTCGTGAATAAATTTCTTTCTAATTTCCTTATATTTTTCTTCTTCTGTTTCCTGAAAGATTTCCAAAAAACTTGAAAATATGCTATTAAATCTTATAAACGGATTTACCTTTATTTCATTTTCCAGCCTAAATTCATTTAGAAAATCCCCATTAATCTCCAAATAAGGAGAATATTCCTCTTCCGATATAAATTTTATATTTTTTCCTGAACCTGCCCATAAATATTCGTAACCAGCTTTCCTACTTCTAATCATTCAGATACCCCCTGCATCTGAATTCCGGTACCCTCAGCTGTATTTCACTTACTATGAAACTTAGCATATCTTCTGTATAATTACTTTTTTCAATACACTCAGCAAATAAATTCAGATTTATTTTCTCATTATAAAAAAATAGTTTAAAGTCATTTTTTATAAATTCATTACAATTATAGGTTTCTATATTTTCCAGGACATTCTTGCCTATATTTATTTCCTTAAGAGAAAAATTCTCCTTTATAAATTCATAATCTGAAAAAACTTTATATAGCTCTACTTTACTGTTTATCCTGTTTTCTGTTCCTGCATTTTCTTTAAATCTATCTGTAAAGCTTTCCTTCCTGAAATTTGTAAAAAGAAAGTATTCTGGCATTTTTTCCAGCTCTATTGAATTTATCATTAAATTTTTTCTGCATTCCTGGATAGATTTTATAGAGAATACATTCCATATATTTTCCAGTTTTTTCCTGCTTATTATATGAAGATCATTTAAATTTTCAGAATAGCAGCACAATATATCTCCCGTTCCATTATTTTCCACAAGTATTTCATTTTCATCTTTCTTTATTACATATTCAAATGAAATATCATTTTTCACAGGCCTTACAAATATTGAACTTATTATCTTCTTTTCTTCTATATTCCATAACAAAGTTTTGTTAAACAGTATATTTTCCTCATAAATTCCAAACTCATACACTGCCTCATCCCTGTTTTCCTTTATTTTTTCATATAATTCCTTTGTCATCTGGAAATCATATCCCACAACTTTTATTCTGTACATACGTTTAAAATGTGCCATATTTACAGTCTGCCATTTTTTCCCGTTCAGTTTAAAAGCTTCATACAATCTTTCAATTTTTTTCTCATATCTTCTGTCATATTCAAGAACAATTTTCATTCCATAATTTTCTCCAGCAACATTTATCCATGCCTCATATTCTCCCTGGACAATATCTTCCAGCTGATTGTAGGAAATATCTACATAAACTTCATTTAAATAAAATTCATCTTCTATATCTGTTACACTATACTTTTTTTCCATAACAGGATGATAACTTTCCCTGAAACTATATATTTCCTCATTATCAGAAAGTATTGTTTCAATGAAAATATCTCTCTTTGATTTTATTACACTATTTAAATATTTTTCCTTTATCTCAGAAAATCTTTCATCTATTTCTTTTTTCAATTCAAAGAAACTTTCCCTTATTGTTTTACCTGCCAGTTCCTTTTCAAGTATTATCGTTTCCTTATCCATACCTTTATTTACCCCATCCCTTAACTTTATTTTAATTATATCATAAATTAATTTTTCTTTCAACTTATTTTTAATTTTATTTATAATTTTTCAGTTATTTATGTGATATAATTTAAAAATAATTTACAGGAGGTCTATTATGAAAATATATACAAAATACGGGGATAAGGGATATACAAGATTATACGGTGGTGAACGTGTAAGTAAAACGCATATAAGAGTTGAAACATACGGAACATCTGATGAATTATGTTCATTGATTGGATCAGTTGTAGCAAAAATGGAAAATTATCCTGAATTATCTGACATTAGAAAAGAATGTATCATTATACAGCATCATATATTTGATTGTGGAAGTGATTTGGCAACTCCTGGAGAGTTACGTCCTTACAAACAGACAGAAAAAGATGTAGAATGGCTTGAAAACAGAATAGATGAATATCTTCCACAGTTACCTGAACTTAAGCATTTCATTATTCCTGGAGGAAGTAAGATTGCTGCTGAATTTCATATATTAAGAACCTTTACAAGAAAACTGGAAAGAAGAATAGTCGCTCTAATTGAAACAGAAGAACATGTTAATGAAATTGGATTAAGATACATTAACAGACTTTCAGATTATTTTTTTATTGCTGCCTGTCTTATAAATGTCAGAATGGGAGTAACTGAAACTGATTATTTACGTAGTGAAGTAATTTTTAAATAATTCTGCTACATATGATAATTAAAAGAGCTATATTTTATGATAATAATTTTTTACTGCCATAAATATAGCTCTAATTTAAATTCCTATGAAAATTTCCCTTCATTTCTTAGTCTTATTTTCTAAACTTTTAAGTTCTGCAGAACTTAATTTTTCTAAGGATAAAAGTTGTGTCCTGGCAAGTTTTCTAAGTTCTATCATTCTTTCTTTTTGCTTCATATCTTTACTGATTAGAATAGCATTGTAGCTTTCCATATTGGCAAGCACTAATAATTTCATTCAGACTTGCATAATCTCGCATATTACCTTTTAATTTTGGATTTTCTTCACGCCACTGTTTTGCCCGCTTATTAAATAGGGCAACATTTATCATATCTGCTTCATTGGCATACCTATAAGATAATTGTTCATTTGTCAAATCGGATAGTAGATATTCCTTGATAGCATCTGTATGAATCTTATAGTTAATCTTTGAGATTTCACGATTTAAATTCCAACCAAGAGATAATCTAGAATTTTCATCTAATTTAAGTCCCTTATAGTCTTGAATAATATAAAGTTTAAATTCTGGCGAAATCCATGAAGCAAACTCCATCGCTATATCACTATGAGCAAATGTACCTCCATACCGTCCTGACTTAGAAATTATCCCTATTGCATTTGTCTTTTCAATCCATTTTTGTGGTGATAAAGTAAATACATTACTACCTGCTTCATTTTTTAACCTATCGAATTCGATAGATTTAAAATTTGGATTATGTATTGATTCCCATAAACCTAAAAATTGAATATTATCTTTGCTTCTTAACCAGTTATTTATCACTATAAATGGTTCTTCGCTTTTATATCTTGCAATATCTGTAAGACTTATATAGTCATTTTTAAAGTCTTCTGTATAGATTTGGATTGAAAATCCATTTGCTTCAATTGTATCTTTTTTAATCTTAGCCATTTATGAATCCCTCCTCTTACTGATGTACTATTTACAACAACTATCTTCAAATAATTTAATTTCATTACCCAACTTAATTCCCCCTTTTATTACTTTCTGTATAAAAAAACTGTTTCAAAAGAAAATTTAAAAATAATATGAAAAATTATATTAGAAAATTTTATTAAATAATTTTATTTCCCATATATTTCATTCCTATTTTTTCATTTTGAAACAGCTCCCTTGTATATTTCAATATTTTATAATTATTTTTTCCTCATCATATAAAATCATCTATTTTTTAAATGAATCAAAAATATTCTTATCATTACTATACAGAACTTTTACTTCATTTGGTTTCAATATAATATTTATTTTCTTATCGGAAATTGAATAAACTTCCTTTTTATTCAACTGATTTTCATAGAATCCAAAAAGTTTTGGAACATGAAGACTTACTGGATAAGAATCTCCTGAATTATTCATTATGACAATCATAGACTTATTTCCATAAGCTACTTCATATGAAATAAAATCAGTATTAGGCCATTGTGGATTTATATCTTTATTCTGATATGTTTTAGCCTTTCTCTTTTCCTCATTTAGATATTGCTGTGTTTCAGCATCAATTCTTCCTTTAGTTTTAGGATCATTGTATACTTCAAGAACTCTGAATTTTCCATTTTTAAACAATTCCTTATTTTCACTTCTTACCTTTAACAATGTTCTATAAAAATTCTCAATTTCAGCATTTTCCTTGACAGGATAAGAAACTGTTTTCTGAACTTCATTTATCTGAACAATTTCAGGTGGAAGATTTCTAAGCGTATTAATATCATACTTACTTAAATCATCAGTTTCATCTTCGTAAGGTGCATAATCATCCCATAACATTGGTTTTCTGTTTCTAGGAGAATCTGCCCCCCACATTCCTTTTTCATCTCCATAATATATTACCGAAGTAGCAGGCATTGTCAACTGAACAGCAATTATTCTCTTAAGTTTACTTATTGCATTTCCGTCATATAAATCCGGTCTTATGTTTAAATATCCCTGATTCGACTGATTATTTCTGTCAAAAACCCTGTTTGGATTTATAATTCCACTGAAAATTCTATCTGTATCAAGCGAATCAATATAAACCTGTGTCAGATTAAATCTTTCGCTTGAATATTTATTATAAATTTCATTCATTTTACTGGCAAACTCTACACTTCCAATTCTATAATTCGAGTTACTGTTTATTGTATATTTTATCATATTATTTACAATATTATAGTCTGTTCCGCTATCATAAAGTCCGGCATCTATATCATCAGCAAAATTTCTGGAAAATTCCCCTACTATCAGAAGATCCTTTTTAAACTTTTTCAGGTTTTCTGTTATTTCAACAATATGTGGCTTATTCTTAGCATCATAATAAACATATCTTATACCATCAATTCCGTCATCATAAACATTTTCCTTAAATGTTTCATCAGGTCCCAGAACCCATTTTTTCAATGAATTTTCAACATATTCCCTTGCCACCTTTGAAGATAAATCAAGCTTTGTATTTTCCCCGTCCTTATACCATTTTTTATAATCTGAATTCATTCTGGCAAAAAATTTTGTTGAAACTGTATCCGGAGCCACTTCCATAACAACCTTCAATCCTTTTTTATGTGCTTCCTTTATAAGACTTGCAAATTCCAGGTCAGAATCTGTCCAAACCCAAGTAGCTGTATCAGTTAAGTTTTCTTTCAGAAGATTTTCTTTAGCGGCAGGATTATAAATCAGAAGATTCAATTCCTTATCCCCATTGTTATTATGTACTTTACCTTGTATATCCAGCCCTTTATTTGTACCAGTCTGCTCTATATATCCAAAATAAGGGTCTACATGGTTAAAATATATTGTGTCGTATTTATGATTTGAAAGGGAATAAAATGGTGAGGAAATTATAATATATTCCACTCCAAGTTCCTTCAGATAATCAAGTTTTTCCTTAATTCCCTGAAGATCTCCTCCGTAGTATCTCGTATAATTCTGAACATCATTCAGTGCATCTTCTTCCCATTCATTTTTAGTTTCATAATTTCCATTCCATTCATTTACAGAAAAAGGATATGGCGTTGTTCCCCATTCAGCAGCAACAAGGTCTTTTTTTGGAGTACCTGACCGTATTTCTCCTTCAGGCTGAGCAAAATCATCCGTTCCAAATTCATTGAAAATAGGATCATTATCCACATTACCATTTCTAAAGGAATCTATATATATCTGATATCCTACAGATCCTCTTGCCCATTCTGGAATATATGTCAACTTATCTGATTTTTGATATTGAAATTTCAATACACTATTTTCTGAAGTTGTTGTATTTTTTCCATAAAAATATTTTACTTTACCGTCAACCAGCTTAAAGTAATATCCTCTTACATTGTTTGGAATTTCAGCAACAAATATTTCATTTCCCCCGTAATTTCCAATACTCTTCATCATTTTTTCTCCGCCATTGTATACAACTTGTGCAGAATAAACATCATTATTTTTTGTTTTCAGTATCAGCCTTACGTTATTTCCATTAACAATTCTATAATCAGGCGTTTCCTCATGAACCAGTGAATTTATATCAATGATATTATCATCCCTCTGACTATATTTAGTAGGACTTTTTACCTCTTCTACAGCACTTTCTTCTGTTTTATCTTCTTTTTCAGAATTACTGTTTTCATTTTTATCCGATAATGTTTTTTCAACTTCAACTGATGTTTTCTCAACTTTTGTACTATTATTGGTATTAGTAAAGGAATTTGCCGTAGACATTATTATACATGCCAATATTACTAATTTTAATTTTAAAGAATTCATACTTCTCCTTTATTCATCTTGATTTCTCTTGCCGCCGCCAGACAAAAAACTGTAATTTCCGTTTTTCTATTTTTTGTCCTTTCACTTCCAGCTTCAGCAATTTTACGATTTCTTGAATTAATAAAAACCTTCCTGTCAATATCATCTAAAATACTGTTTTTTATTTCCCTAAGGGTTGCTCCTGTTGTAATTATATCATCAACTAAAAGTATTTTCTTATTTTTAAAATCAAAGTCACTCCCTATCCTGAAACTTCCCCTGATATTTTCTTCCCTCAGTTTTTCATTTAACAGCTTATGCATTTTTTCTGTATTTTTTACTCTTTTTATTTCCACATAGTTTACATTCAGCCGTTTCAGAATCTCATCAACCTGATTGTATCCTCTCTCATTTTCCCTCTTTTTATTTATTGGAACACTTACTATAAAATCTATTTTTTCCTTCTGAATAATATATTCAAACTCCTCTTCTATTAACCCTGCAATTAATTTTGCAAGATTTTTCTTCCTGTTGTACTTATAGGAAAAAATTAGTTTCTTAAACTCTTCATTATAGTCCCAGATATAGTAAATGTTATTTAATTTCCTCAATTTCTTTAAATTTAAAAGCCTACTTTCTGTTTCCTCTGATACTATGCCGCCCCCGACTAACTCCCTCCCTGAAATTATGTCCTTATTTTTAAATATAATTCCTTTAAAAGTCGAAATTACCTTGTCAACTATATCCTCTATTTTTTTACTAGTAGTTTTTAATTGGGTTTTTGACCTTCTCAATGACTTTTGCCGAGTACATTTCGGTATAACCGCAATTCTGGCATATTTTTAAATAAAATGTATCAAGAGAAATTTTTGCTCCAGTCAATTTTTTAGTAGGCAATGCAATTGACTTTACCTCACATGAGGTTGAGCCACATTTTAAACATTTTTCATGATTTTTCATTTTTCCTTCTCACCTCAAAATGCATTTTTTATCCAGTTTATTTTATTATTACCTAATTTATCTTTTTTTATTCCTATGACATCATATCTTACATTTTGTTTCCATTTTATATTTTTTATATAAATCTGTGAAGAAATCATTATTTTTTCCAGTTTTTTCCCGTCAATTGTTTCTAACGGCTCACCAAATTCAGAATTTTTTCTATATCTCACTTCTACAAACACAAGTGTTTTTTCCTCTTCATCTGTAAAAATAATATCTATTTCTCCATATCTTGTATAAAAATTACTTTCAATATATCTCATTCCCTTTGTAATCAGATATTTTTTTGCCAGTTCCTCATATTCAAACCCTATTTCCCTTTTCTTTTTCATTAAAATAATTTTAACCCCCTGTTTTTATCCACCTTTTTTTCTAATTTCCCTTTATTATTTTTTCCTTCAGAGATTTTATTCTGACTTTTATCACCTAATATCTTTTTCAGAAAAGATTTACGGTGATATTTACAAGGCCCCTTTTCAAGCAATATTTCACGATGTAATTTTGTTCCATACCCTTTGTGCTTTGCAAAGTTATATTCTGGAAATTCTTTGTCCACTTCCAGCATCATTCTATCTCTGGTCACCTTTGCCACAATTGATGCCGCCGCAATAGACAATGATTTTGCATCTCCTTTTATTACTTCTTCCTGTTTTCCCATATACCCTTTTATTTTATGATTCCCATCTACTAGAACCACATCAAATTCAGCTTTTTCAGTCACCTGGCTGATTGCCTTTCTCATTGCGGAAAAAGTTGCATTCAATATGTTCACTTCATCAATTTCCTTTTCATCAGAAATCCCTATTCCAACTATGCATTTTTCCATTATAATTTCAAAAAGTTTTTTCCTTTTTTTCTCTGTCAGTTTCTTTGAATCATTTATTTCATCAAGTTCAGAAAAATATTCAGGAATTATAACAGCTCCAGCCACTACTGCTCCGGCGAGAGGTCCTCTTCCTGCCTCATCAACACCTAAAACTGTTCCCTCGTATGTTTCGTCAAATTCCCTTAAACTATTCATTTTTTCTTCCATCCGTTAATCTGTTATTTCATCTATTTTTAAATCTGATTTTTTTAATGCCTTCTGAAAATCTTCCGGTATTTCTCCTGTAAATTCCATTGGATGCCCTGTTATTGGATGTATAAACTCAAGCTTATATGCGTGAAGCATCTGCCTTTTTTCATTATCTTTTCTTCCGTATACACTGTCTCCAAGTATCGGATATCCAAGATGCCTCATATGAACCCTTATCTGATGCGTCCTCCCTGTTTCAATATTTACTTTTACAAGCGTAAATAGGTTATTCTGGGAAATTACCCTGTAATTTGTTATTGCGTTTTTTCCCTTTGCTGCATCATCAATGACAGTCATTTTCTTCCTGTCATTTTTATCCCTTCCTATTTGAGTGACAATTTTTCCTTCACTTTTATTGAGTTTTCCCTTTAATATTGCCAGATATGTTTTCCTAATTTTCTTTTCCTGAAACATTTCTGTAAGTGCAGCATGAACTTTATCATTTTTTGCAATTACAATAAGGCCACTTGTGTCCTTATCCAGCCTGTGCACTATACCTGGCCTTATTTCACCATTTATACCTGACAAATCTTTTATATGATACAAAATGGCATTTACAAGTGTTCCGGAATAGTGGCCATGTGCAGGATGAACAACTAGCCCAGCCTGCTTATTAATCACAGCTATATCAGAATCCTCATAAACAATATCAATTTTTATATTTTCAGGTTTAATTTCCGTTGTTTCAACTTCAGGAACTTCAATTATAATTTCATCATTTTCTTCGATTTTATATGAAGATTTTGTTGGTTTCCCGTTCACTGTTATATTCCTGTCTTTTATCAGCTGCTGTATTCTCGTTCTTGTAAAATCTGTCTTTCCTGATAAAAAACTGTCAATTCTCTCTCCAGTTTCTTCATCAGGAACATCTATTATTAATTTTGATTCCATTCTAATTTTTTCCTCGCCATTTATCTTTTTAATTTACTTTTCAAGGTTATTTTGGCTATTAAGCCATATAACATACAAATTTTTCAAACTTAACTTTCATCATCACATTTCTGGAAAATACTCATTTTTTCCGAATGATTCCTATTATGATGATTTCTTATTAACAATGCAAGTTCAGTATCTATACCCTTTATTTTTTCATATCCTCTTTCAGCATGTTCCCTCAACGGTGTCTTTATTTTAAATTTATGTAGAACCCGTGTTATCATTGAAGTTTTTCCTTTTCCACAATCATGAAGAAGTGCAAGCTTCAAATATATGATTTCATTCTTTAAAGTTGTTTCGCTTAATTTTTTATACACTTCCAGCGAATGAAACTTATCATATCCGGCCATTTCTAAAAATATTTTCTTTTCATCAGAATCAAGTATTTCAATAACTTTATTCATAAAATTTTCATCAATCTTTGGAAAAAAGTACTCGATACCTTTTCTTACAATATACATATTTTCCTCATTTCATTATACATTAACATTCTTAGATTTTATTTATTTTTTTTCTTTAACAACTATATTTCCATATAACTTCTTCAGATTTTTTATATTTTTTCCTTTTTTCCCAATTAATCTGCCTTTATTTCCTTTATTCACATAAAAAATATAGAAATAATCATTCTTTTCTATTTTTTCTACATCTTCAATTACTTCTTCAAAATTTTCACTTTTCAAAATCATTTTTTCCAGTTCATCTGAAAAATCTACCTTTACTAATGTCAAATACTCTCCAGGCAAGGGTTTCATATTCCCATTCAAAATAAAATTGCTCATTATCCGCACCTGTTGTGGAAGAAATCCATCTCCAGTAAAATAAAGTTTTCCTTCCCTATATTCAACTTCGATTTCCCTCACATGATTTTTAAGTTTTTCACCTTTTTTTGATGTAAATTTCTTAAAGTCTTTTTTTCCTGACAACTCCATGCAGTTTAAATTTATTTTTTCAACAGTATTTTTTATAAGTTTTTCCGGATACTCATAAATATAATGTCTTTTTGCTATTAATTCAGGAAATTCCAAAAATGGAAGCGTTTTTTCAATTTTCAGTATCTCAAGTCCGTCTATTTCCTTATATCCAAGCTTTTCAAATTCTATATAATGCTTTGAATTAATATAAAGCAGATTTTCTTTAGCACTTACATCCTTATCTGTTCTTCCCGCCTGCTGAATTCCTTTAAAAAAATTTATGCCATTTTTTTCGAGTAATTTTCTAAATTCAGATTTTATACTTTTTTCATTCGGATTTTCATCAAAGGAACTGAATTTTCTCCCATCATATGCAATATAAAATATATATCCAAAATATTCAGTATTTTCAAAATTTCTTATTACTTTCTCAATCTCTTCCATTTAATTTTTCTCCTACAAGAATTCAAATACAAAAATTCAAAATTTTTTAAAGTATTATCAATTATATTTACTGTTTATGCCTTTATTTTTTCAATTATTTCATCTACTGTATCAACTTTTATATCTTCAGGAATATTTTCTTCACCTTTTAAAGTCCCAAATCCCCATTTACAGTAAACAATATCCACTCCTGAATTTTTTGCTGTCTGCACATCAACATCCATATCTCCGACATAGAGTATTTCCTCTTTCTTAATACCTGTTTCTTCAGAAATTTTATCAATTCCATAAGAAGAGGGTTTTCTAGGGTGCTCTTTATCAGAAGCACCTATTATATCAACAAATTTCCATTTTGAAAGATTTTTTTCAACTGTATCTAATGCCAGGCCATGATCCTTATTTGTCACAATACCTACCTTTATATTATTTTCTTCCAGAAAATCCAGTAATTTTTCAATTCCTCCATACAGTTTCACATTGTAGTTATAGTATTTCCCATAATGTTTTCTGAGTATTTCTTTCATCACTTCAGGTGTTATAGTATTTTCATCATATTTTTCCATAGCAAAAACTTTATCTGCAATTCCTGCAATTCCATTTCCAATTAATCTGCTGCATTCTGTAAGGGTATATGTTTTTAAATTTAATTCTTCAAATGCAGAGTTTACTGATTTTGCAATAGCTTCCAAAGTATCTGTCAATGTCCCGTCCAAATCAAATAAAACTAATTTATATTTCATTTTTCCACCTTTGTTATTTCCAATATTAACTTTCAATTGTTATAATTAATTATAATTTTCTACTTTAAGCTTTTGGCCATTTTCTTAAAATAAATAGACAATTATGCCTCTGCTGGAATTATATTCCCGTCATCATCTATAGGATTTCCTTCATCATCCACTTTTACAATCTTTATATTATCTAAATGACCTTTAAGACTTTCCTTGAATTTGTCAATGTAAAGTCTTCTATATTTTTCTCTTTCTTTTTTTTCTTCTTCTGTTAATTCCCTCTCTTTTGATAACTTTGTAAATTCATTTATTTTTTTTACTATTTCATCCATCTTTTTCACCATTTTCCTTTCGTCTATCTATATCTATTTTATAAGTAAAGCTATTTTATTGTACCATATATTCGATACCTTTACAACTTGAGAAACTCTATTCTATTATGGTATACTTTGGATAGTAAATTAATCAAAAATGATAAAATCAATTATGCTGAAAAGTAAAATTAAAATAAACTAGGAGGTTTAAATATGTTCTGTACTTTAATTTGTTGTATGGACGGGAGATTTATACACATAATCAATGAATATATCAGGGAAAATTATCGTTATGAATACGTAGATACCATTACCGATGCAGGTCCTGTCAGTAAAATTGTCTATGATGACTATCTTAAATCTGTGGAGGATAAAATTGTACTTATTTCAATAAATAAACATAAATCTGACCATATTTTCGTTGCCGGTCATAGTGACTGTGCCGGTTGTCCAGCTGATGATGAAACACAAAAAGGATATATAAAAAAATCTGTTGCCATGATTCACGAACACTTACCTGAAATAGCTGTAACAGGTCTTTTTGTCACAGAAGACGGTAAAATGGAAGTTCTTATAGATTTTGTATAAATTTTATACTTCCAACTTTAATCATGAAAATTCAATGGATTTACAGGGCTTTCATCTACAATAATTTCATAATGCAGATGAGGTCCTGTTGACATTCCTGTATTTCCAGTTTCTGCCACCTTTTCTCCATCTGAAACTCTTTGACCTGCAACAACATCTATTTTACTTAAGTGGGCATATCGCACTTTTATTCCGTCACTTCCCTTAATTTCTACAAGATTTCCATAATTACCTCTTTTCCCGGCAAAAGTTACTATCCCCCTTATTCCAGCATATACAGGAGTTCCTAATGATACAGCAATATCCACTCCCCTATGAAATTTTACTGATTTTAGGACAGGATGATTCCTATTTCCAAATTTACTTGTTATTTTTCCAGATTTTACAGGCCACAAAATTTTCCCAAAATTGTTATTTCCAATAGTTTCATTCTGAATATTCTGAATTCTTTGAACTTCCTGATTATCTACAATATTCTTTACATTTATATTTTCAATTACATTTTCTTTTATACCAGATTTATAGTTTTTCTTATTTAGTCCATTAATATTTTTCAAATTTTCATTTGTATTAATATATGTGGGAGTATCTTTTATTTTGATTATTCTATTTTCTTTACTGCCTGCAAGTTCTTCTCCTGTTATTTTTATTATTCCCTGCACCTTTTCTACCTTATTTATTTTTTCATCTTCAGCTATTTCTTCTGCTTTTATTTCATATAATTTTTTTTCTTCAGTATTAATGGCATTTGTCAATTTTTCTTCTATATTTTCAGTAATTTCTTCTTCAAAATATCCACTATTTATATTAATTATCTGATTTATCTGAAATAATATAGAAAATAACAGTATGGCAATTACCATAATTCCTGCTATTTTTTCTATATCATATTGTAATTTTTTCCCTGTAATCTTAATTCCTGCCCCATTTATCATTTTCCTTCCCCTTTTTCCAGTATTATTATTTCCCTTTTATTTTTTTCTATTTCCTTTTCTTTCCTGTCGTTTTCACTCTTTAGCTTTTTCAATTTTTCTTCTTTTTCCCGTTTCTCCTCCTGTAAACTTCTTCTTTTCACAATTATGTTATTTCGCAGATGATTATTTGGATTTCCTATTATTTCCATCCCTTCTTCTATATCTTTCCCGAATATTTCTATCTTTTCTCCATTACTTATACCTAAGTATATTTCCTTTTCAGTAACTCTATTTTCACCATTAATCAAATAAATAAAAAATTTACTCTCATTTCCTTTTTTCTTCTGAACTACTGAACTTACCGGCACTGTAAGAACATTTTCCCTTTTCTGGTAATACAGATATATATCAAATATTTCATTTAATTTAAAATCTCCAGCTGAATTTACTAAAAATTCTAAAGTTTTAATATCTTTTATTCCTGTATCATTTATTTTATAAAGTGTTGCAGGAACTTTTTCTCCTTTTACCATCATATTTTCTACTTCTGCCCTATTTCCTGCATTCAGATATTCGTTCCGTGATAATTTCACAGGATCACTTACTATTTTCATATCACGATTTTTTACTAATAAAACAACCGGAAGATTTTTACTGTTTGTTCCTCCTTTTACAGCATTAATTTTTACTATATATCCATCTACAGGACTGACTACATTTCTCTGAATCAGGGCATCATTTTCCACAATTGTATTTAGGTCATCTTCGATAGCTTTTATTTCCCCTTTTATCTTCTGTAACTGATTTTTAACATCCATTCCAAGCTTGTATTCTTCTTCCAGAAATCTGAGCTGTGATTTTTTCCCCGCCAAAATCCTTTTTTTATCTTTCATTTGATTATCCACATCATTTTGTTTATAATCACTGAATTTTATTATTACATCCCCTTTTTTTACTTTATCCCCTTCTTTAAAATATATTTCATCAATTCCCAGCTGAATATCAATTCCAATAGCTATTAAATCTTTTGCTTCAGCTTTTCCCCTCATTTTTTCAAATATCTCAAGATTTTCCCTCCTTACCTTTTCCACTAAAAATTTTTCATTTATTCTTGGGGTGCAGGTACCTATCATTAGTAAAACTACAAGAATGAATATAGAAGGTAGCAACCATATAATACTGTCTTTACTATTTTTCATAACTAATGTTCCCCGTCAAAATATGATACTTCATTCAAATTATCCTCATATGGAAAATACTGTCTTTTTCCCAGATACAGCTGGTCATCCCTTCTCTGGACAGGGCATACAAAAAAGCCCCAGTTATTCATATCTGTATAGATAAAAAATCTTACTGTATCGTTTTGTATTGTATCTGTGTCATTTTGAGTTATTATTCCTTCAAATTTTGGCATTATTTCTTCTGCATCCTCTTCCACATAATCTGATTCATTTTTATAAATCATTTCCTTTTTGAGCTCATCTTCTGCATTATGCAAATATATTTTAAGCTCCATTGCTGATATCGATTTGTCTATATATCCTACAAGAATATCAGCTTTTCTTGAAGTTTGTAATATCACAAATTTTTCTCCATCATATTTTTCCACTTTCACTGAATAAGGTACTAAAGGAACTTCATTTTCAATATTTACATCCATATGGCCAAATCTCTTATAATCAAGATATTTTATAGCTCCGTCAAGACAGTTAAGTTTCAGTTCATAGTCATCCCTATGGCTTAACTCCTTGTATTCTATCATTTTTCCTGGAACGAATTCCTTCAGTACTTCCTGAAAGGTGTTTATCTTCGTAGATTGACCGCTCAATTTTATTAAAGAATATTCAAATAACAGCCCTTCATTATAATAGGTATTTAAAAATTTTCTTAACATTCCATATATATCTGATTTTACTATTTTTTCTATTTCCTTTATTGTAAATACTTCTTCAGGATAATCTGTTACTGTTTTAAAGATTCCTTTCCGCATTATATGTAATTTCCATGACTTTAACTGGGTTATATGTAAATCATTTACTTTTTCATATATTTTAGGTACATCAAATTTTGTTCTCAATCTGCTGTCAACTGTAAAAAATTCCTTTTTCATGTTTTCAGCCGCTTCCCATAGCATATAGAAATTATTTCTTATTTTTCTATATTCTTCACTCATTTTATTTTCAAATTTTGCAAATTTTGTTGGTATAATTTTTTCACATTTTTCATATTCCTCATCCATTTTTTCGAATATTTTTTCTGTCCCATATTCATCAATAACTTTATAAATCATATCATTGTCATATTTTATAAGTTCATCTATGGATATTAACCTGTTTTCAGAATACTTAGCTGCAAAAATTATTTTTAAATATTGCATTATTCTATATGTAAGATTATTTCCCCCAAAATTTTCATCTCCATTTTCAAAACTTGTCTTAATATCGAGATGATAGGATATTCTTCCATTTTCTATCCTGTATTTACATGCGGCAAGATCTGTAGTTCCTCCACCACAATCTATTATTAGGGCACTGTACTCTTTATTTTCAGTATATTTCCCCTTTTTTATCTGATTTTCTATTGTATTATAAAGTACTGCAATTGCTTCATCCATCGCATTTTTTCTTATTATTTCATATTCATATACTTTTTCTCCTCCAGTTTCCTTTGTAAAAATCTCCTGAAACATATTAAGAAACTGCTCCTTGAGTCTCACAGGACTCGAAGCATGAATTTTTTTAAACTTGCACTTAAAAGTATACTCCGCCCTCTCCACTACATATTTTAAATATGCCTTTATTATTTCCTTTCTTTTTACATATGCCGTATTTCCAAATCCATCAACAATTTTTTCTTCATCTTCATGATTATGAACCCATCTCTTAAGACCATAAAAAAGTGTCCCATTTACTATATAGTCATTCATTTCAAGTTTTCTGAGCACATCATATCCAAATGAATATTTTATATTTTCTGAACTACTGCAGTCATCTACATAAGCCAGTGTAGGAATTATTTCTCTGCTGTTTCTTTCTCCATCGTTAAACTTCACATAATTTATTTCATTTAATTTTATACTGCCATTTAATATATCATTTGTAGGAAGATTTTTTACATAGTTACTGTCTAGATATGCCCCCAATGCTGTATTTGCTGTTCCAAAATCTATACATAAAATTGTACTTGTTTCTTCAAGTTCCCTTACTTCAAAATTTTCAATATCAACTTTATAATAATCCAGTTTATACGGATATGTAGGTAATTCATTCTCATTTTTTATGTTATAAAATTTATTTATGAACTTTAATTCAGGCTCTTTAAAAAATAATAATGAAAATTTGTTATTTTTCAAATTTTCCACTCTGAAAAATTTCTTGTCAGACACTAAATAATAAGAATCTTTAGATTGTAAATCCTTTTCAAGCTGAAAAATACCACATAAATAATTATTCGCATTCACTAGGAAAGCATTTGCACTGCTTATATAATCAGGAAGTATTATTTTATAATTATCTTCCCTTGTCAGATTCAGTTCCTTATACATTATTATTTTATGAGGTATCTTTATTTTATTTTCGTGATGTATCCTCATACTTAATTTGTCATCAAACAAAGCCTGCAAATACGACAATCCATTTTCATTATAAATATTAATACAGTAATCAGGTTTTGCCCCTCTGTATTTTAAAAGTATATTTATCAAATCTTCCCTGTCAGGAGTATCAGCATATGCCTCTACAAGTTTTTCATCCTTTGCAATCTGATATATTTCATAGTATGATTTTCTTCTCAGTTCCTCTTCATAAAAAAGTCTCATTTTCCCCCCTAGTTTTTAACTTGTTAATTCTTTTTCCAGCTCTTCTATATTTTTATATCTTTCCTTTTTTTCCATATTCATTCCCTTTTCAATTATCCTTCTTATTTTTTCACTTACATAATCTTTATACATCAGTTCAGGATAATAAAATCTTTCCAATGAATCCATAGGTCTGTATTTATTCAGCATAAAATACAGTAATGCACACAAACTGTATACATCTGTTCTTCTATCAGTTTCCGCTTTTTGCGAGTACATTTCAAGCGGTGAATATCCAGGAGTCCATTTTAAACATCCTCTATTTTCCTCACTTAAGTTTTTACCTAATCCAAAATCTATTATTTTTATATTGTTATTAGCTTCCACTATTATATTTGAAGGCTTTAAATCCCTATGTATCACATTTTTCCCGTGTATTTTTTTTAATGCTTTTATGATTTTTAAAAATATTCCCAATATTTCCTCTTCAGTCAGTTCATTTTCCAAAATATACTGTTTCAGGCTTGAACCTTTACAATATTCCAAAAGCATATATTCTGTATTATTTTCTGTAAAATAATCTATCAGCTCCACTATATTTTCATCTTTAAATTTTCTTATCAGTTCTGATTCCTTCCTAAAATCATTTTTTATCATTTTAAATTTACTTTTATATTTTTCCGTAAACACTTTGCTATCCTCGTCTCTTATAACAATGTTTACAGGAAAACATTCCTTTACAATATATTTTCTATTATTATACAACACCATATAAATATTGGAAAAATTACTTTCAGCTACATATTTTATTATCTTGTATTTATTTTTCAATTTATAATTTAATGGTAACCTGTTCAATTTTATCCTTTCCATTCCTAAATATTTTTACAGCTGTTCTTTTTCCAGCTTTTTATTTCCATTACTGTCTCTTCCCAATATTTCCCAGTTTTTCTGAATTTCCTTTTCCAGACTTTCTATATTTGAATTTTCTTTCATCCTTCTATTTTTCATTTTTTTCCCAGAGTTTTTTCTAATATTTTTCTGTCTTCTATTTTTCGTTATTTCTTTATCCTTATTTTCTTCTATTTTATCTATTTTTCCCATATCTATATTTTCAGAATATTCTGTATCTATTTTTTCTGTTTCTATGCTATTTTCTGCTTTTAGAAGTTTTCTTTCATTTAATTTTATTGGAGTGGTCTTTGTTATTTCTAAATTATTTTTTATATTTCCTATATTTTCAGAATATTTTATCTGTTTTCCTGTAGCCATAAAAAAGAATAAAAATATCATCATTACCATAAAAAAACCTAATGGATTCCTATACTCTACATCTCTATACTGATCATACGAAACTGCTATTTCTTCATCTTTTAAATTCTCCACAAGAATTGATAAAAAAGGAACAACCATTTTTTTATCTTTTTCTTCCTTTTTTATCTTCAATGATAGAGTTTCTTCAACAATATTTCTATCTTTGAAATTTTTCAACATTTCACAAATTTCATATTCATCTATCAGTTTCCAGAACATTTCTGTTCCTATAAGAATATAATCATTTTCTTTTAGAATAACTTCCTTTATTTTATCTCCGTTTAATTCTTCAAACAATTTATTTTCTCTGAATATTTTTAACTTATTTCTTCCTACATTACCTGCTATCAGTTTATTTCCTTCAATCATAACAGTTAAAATTGATATATTTTCCAGTTTATTCCTATTTTCAGATATATTTTTCCATAATTCCTTTATAGCCTCATTCAAAAATTTATTTATATTTTCCACTGAAAAACTGTCATTTTTTAAATATTCCTCCACTACTTTTACCACTGCTGTTTTAGCCAAATTCTTTTTTAAAGAATCAACCCTTGACATGCACCACAATCCCTTGTTCCTATTTGGAAGAAAAGCTGAAAAAGTATTTTTTTCAGCCATTCTCTCATATTCTTCAAAAAAGAAGGTGGTGTACTTATTTTCTTTTTCCACAAATTCCCCTCCCAATTTCTATTCCTATTTCCAAAACTGCCACCATTTTTTATTAGTTTTTTTCTGGATTTTCTTTAATTTTTTATCTATTCTCTGCTCATCTTCTATATTTATATCTGATAGTTTTATATTTTCTTTAGCCTGTTCGTATTTTTTCTCAGCCTCTTTCCAGTTTTTATTTTTTGATTCCTTATCTCCTTCTTCTTCATACAGGAAAACTTCCGATCTTTTTATTTTTCTCTCTAAATATTCCAGTTTTAGCTGATTATTAAAATTACCTTCATTTTTCAAAGTTTCAAAGATTTTTTTTGCTTCTTCATATTTGGAAATACTTTCTAAATATCTTTTCAGAACATACATCTGATCCCCTTGTATTTCAAAATTAGTTGCACTTTCAATATCTCTCGATATTTTCTCCCTCTTTATTCTTTCCTGCTCTATTTCTTCTTCTTTTAACTGAATTTCCAGTTTTGACTGTTCCGACTGCTGGATAAACTCTTTTTCCTTTTCACTTTCATATTTTATAAATTCCTGAGTCTGATTTATAAATTTATCTACATTATTTACATTGTTACTGTCTTTAAGTTCCTGATACATTGTCCTTGCCTTTGTCAAAAGTGACAGTGCTTCTGAAGGATTATTTGATGTTATCTGATTTAAACCCTCCTGTACCATATTATTTGCTGTCTGTAATTTTGCCATCTGTCTTGAATTAAGTTCCTGTATTTTAGTATCTATTTCCTGACTCTTCACAGTATCTCCAAGAATCTGATAAGTTTCCCTTGCCTGATAGTAAGCTTCCCTTGACATATCCACATCTGAATGCGACAGTACATCACCCTTGTTTTCAGCCAGCAAGGCTCCATTATACGACTGCTTTTCCTTTTCATTTATTTCTCTTATTTTTTCTTCCATACTTGAAACGTAATCTGCTCTTCCATTTGCTAAATATATATCTGAAGCCATTTTATAGTTTTCTTTAGCAAGATTATAATTTCCTGATGTAAAAGCTGTGTCACCTGTTATTTCTAAATTTTTGGCTTCCTTTAACTTTGAAGTTGCTTCTATCCTGCTATTTATTTCAGAAAGAACTTCTTCTGTATTTACTTCATCCCTCTTATATGTATTCTGTTCAAGACTATATTTTGCTTCCTGATATTTTTTTGATGCTTCTTCATAATTTCCATTATTAAAAAATTCATTTCCTTCTCTTATATCACTGAAACCCTTCTTTAATTTTTCTGTATCCTTTATTTTATTTTTTGTTTCTTCTATTTTTCTATCCATTTCTTTTCTTCGTGCATCTGCATTTAGAAAAAATCCTATTACACCTCTGCTTTTAGGTTTTAATTTCTCATATTCTCCTATTACCAGCTCTAGCTCCTTTACCGAATTTTCAAAATTTTTCTTTATAAGTTCTTCTTCCGCCTGCTGTTCATAAACCGTCACTTTATTCATAATATCTTTTCGCTTCTTTACTTGCCATAATGTTAAAGTTAAAATTATTAAAATACTTGCTATTGCCACTAATGAAATTTTCATAAAAAATTTCCTGTTATTTTTTTCCATTGGTAAAGGTTCTGCAACAGCTTCTATTCCCACTGCAGCAAAAGTATAGTTTTCCACATTATCCCTTAAAGTTGCTATAACTTTTTTTTCAAGGGAAACTAACCATTTCTTACCTTCATCATATCTTGAAAGTTCCACTTCCATTTCTTTTTCATCAATATTTTCCCAAAAACCTATTGTTGTAAGGCAAAAAGTGTCCTTTTCCTGTAATATTACAGGAGTTTTCAGTATATTAGGTTTTATTTTCCCATAATCCCCTATTGCCTGAAGTAAATCATTCCTCTGTCTATGATATTTCAAATCCCCTGTATTTAAAGCTTCTTCCCCTACAAGTAACTGAGCAACTGTGTCATCACTGCTCTGTGAAATTACATATCCATTCCTTAAATGATAAAATCTCGTATTTCCAATATTTCCATATAACAACGCATTATAATTACTTATTACAATAAGAAGTGAAGTGTGCATCAATGAATATCTTTCTGTTTCAGTCTGCTTTTCCCTTACTTTTAAGTTTGCATACGACATTATTTCATTAATTATTTCTATATTAAATCCTGGGTGCAGCATAAAATATTCTATTGCAGATTCCACTGCCAGCCTTGCTGCCACATCTGCCCCTTCTTCTTCATCAAAACCGTCTGCCACTGCCCATATAGCATAATTATCTAACTGGATATACCCAAAATAGTCATTATTTTTATTTTTTGTACCTGCTTCACTGAAAAAAACTGTTGTAAATTTTGCTTCATTTTTTCTCATTTACCCCGCTCCTGATTTCCCTTTTATAATACCTCTTTTTTCGATTTTGATTTTTCCTTATTCCAGTCAAAATTTTCTCCGCATAAATTCACAAAAATAAACTTACTTTCTCCTATCTCAATTAAATTATATGCCTTTAATTCCCTTGTGTCATACAACGCTTCATTATCTATGTATATAAGACCATTTGCCTGGCCTGGCGTTATCATAAAAATTCTTTTTTTGGGATTATAGCTTATCGAGCAGTGATTTTTTCTTGAAATTGAATTATCCCCTGTTAACTGAATATCCATGTCATCTCCCCGCCCAATAAAATTTCTTTCACTGACTATACGGAAATCTTTTCCCTTTTCTGCCCCTTCAATACATGTCAACCAGCCAACAACCGGATCGATATTAACATCCTTTGACCAATATGCCATTGTTTTATCATCATCTTCCATTTCTTCAACCAGATTTATTTTATCTTCCTTTATTTCCAGATCCAGTCCTTCAGATTTACAGTATGGACATACAGCATATCTTGAAACATCATACATATGGCCATTTTTACATCTATCTAATTTCATTCTTTTCCCCCGTTTTTATCCTCTTATATTTTACTCATTATTTTAATAGCAGCTTTGTTGTTGCTAAATATATAATATCTCCTGACTCTACCTTTACAGGCGTATTCTTTTTTAGCTTAACTTTTCTTTTATCCCTTATTCTCTCAATTCCACTGCCATTCTGTGAACCTAAATCCTCATAATACCAGAGACCATTTACCCTATTTAATATCCCATGTGCCCTGCTCACAAGATTTCCATATACAGCTTCCCCAACATCAATATCCACCTTATTTCTAGGAGTTTTTTTCCCTAATAATAAAGAAGTTGCCCTACCTATTTTCCATACTTTAATATCATAGTCATCACAATTCTTCAATATTATATTTTCCAGCTGATTTTTTTCAAGCTGTTCAATATCTTTAACTTTTTCTAAAAATACATCATGTTCCTTAGTTCTTTCATTTTTTATTTCCCTTATTTCATTCTCAAAATTTACTTTTTCATTGAATCTTTCCACAATAAGAAGATACAATGTTATTGCTATAAATATAAAAATTGAAACATACATACTTTTTATAGAATATCCCGAAAAGTGAATATATACAAAAGTCATAAATAAAATTATTAAAATAATACTGTTTTTTAGATTAAAAAAATTTCTCTGTTTTTTACCTTTTGCTAAAAGTATCCGTTTTTCATATTTTTTAATGCCTCTATTTACCGACATCCCATCATTACTTTTATTTTCTGTCATTCCACCTGTTGTTTCTGACCTATTTACCAAATTTCTAAATCTGTTTAAATTTCCCCTTCTGATTACAAATCTTCTAAATAATCTTACTGGATTTAAAAAATACAATATATTTCTCATATTCCCCCTATTGAATTTTTTAGCTATTTCTTTTTCATCTTAAAAAAATCTTCAAAATTTCTTTCTATATTTTTCTTATATTTCTCTGAATTCTTCCTATTTACTTTATCAATATTTTCCACATTAAATCTGGAATTAAACATATTTTTTATGTCATCAGGCATAAAGGAAAAGCTGCTGGAAGTATTCCTATATTCATTGAAATTTCTTTTTTCCTTTTTAGAAGCCTTCAAATCTGGCTCTTTTCTCTTTTTATCGAATTCTTCTCTTTTTCTGTTATCTGATAATATTTCATATGCTTCAGAAATTTTTCTGAATTTTTCTGAAGCACTTTCATTATCAGGATTTCTGTCTGGATGATACTTAAAAGCTAATTTCCTATATTTTGATTTTATTTCATCTATTTTTGAATTCTCTGAAACCCCTAAAATTTCATAATAATCTTCTTTTATCCTTTACTACCTCCTTTCAAATTTATTTACCCCCTTTTATAAACCTCTTCCACTAACTATTCAATCGTTATCTTTTTAGGAATTATTCTTTTTTTCTCTTTTATAGTTCTTTCCTCCCCAAGATTTTCCAAAATCCTTAAAAGGTTCTCATAAAGCTCTTCATTAGTATAATCTTCATTTGTATTACCTAATTTTCTGTTTATATATGCTGTTATTACTTCCCTTTCAATAATTTCCCCCTGCAAACAGCTATTATAAAAATTAATATCAAATATATCAAGATTTTCCTTTTTAGAAGCTTCCATACCCCATAATTTTAATATTTCCGGATGTAAGGTTCCTTTCTCATTTTTGGAAGAATATTTTACATTTATTATTTCAAGCAAATTGAAATCTCTTCTCAAATCCTTAAAATCTTTATAATCATTTCTCAATTCTGCACCTGTTCTAGTTATAAACCTAGTTATTTCTATTTCATTATCCAGAATTTTTTCTTCCTCTGTAAGTATAAATTCTCCCCTTCTTATATAATATTTTTTATCTTCTATATCTGAAATAAGCCTCAATTTCAATATATATTTATTTTCAACCTCCGGCATTGGAAAAATATAATCTTCTCTCATTCTATAAATATTTTTCCCATATTTTGCTATTCCTCCAGTTATTTTTACTTCTCTCTTTTCTGTATCACTTACTATTTCAAATCCCTTAATTATTCCATTTTTTCTGTCCATATACATGAGATTCAGCATTTCTTCAGGATTATCCCTAAGTAAGTCCAGTTCTTTTTTATCTATCAGTTCTCCCCTTTTAAATATGGGGTATCTATTTTCAAACATTCTCTTAACCCCAGTCTATATTGTATAGTTATTTAACAGGACTGTCTTTGAAAATATATCTTCTCAAAGACATCCCGTTTCATTTGGTTATGCCTCCTGTGAAGCATAACCTCCTTCAATTGCTACTTCTTTTACCTTTTCCTTTTTCTGTTTGATTTTCAGAATAAACGTACCTGTACCTGCCTGATTTCCATATTCTTCAATATAGTCCACCACAAATACATTTGTCATGTCAATTTTTCTTACCATCTGACCTGCAGAAATTATTTCCAGCGAAGCCTGTCTGTAAGCATCACTCGATTCTGACGGTACTAGCGACCATCTTGCTACTTTTCTTGTGTCATCTTCAGTGTCTCCACCTGCCGCCGCTAAAATTTTCCCTTTAATTTCAAGTATTACGCTTAGGTCTGTCGCACGTGCATTCGAGTCATCTGGAGTTTCTGATATATACCTGACATCAAGAATACTCTCCTTATCCAGTAAAATTTCTTCAGTTTGTCCCTTTACATTAAGTCTAAAACCCATTAACTACCTCCTTAAATATTTATTTAAATTTGTTGCAACCTATTTATTTATTTCCACCTGAAGATTTTTAACATTTCCTGCAAATGTTATATTCAGCTGGCATATACCGTTTTCCTCATCTATAATATGTGACATATCGTCACCCTTCTGCATAATCCCGTTAACAAACTTCTCATCTTTTACCCATATGGATTTCTGGCTTTCAGGATGTGTACTGAAAAAGAAATCCAGCTTGTCTTCCTTAAAATCTGTCGTTATAAATCTCAATGTTCTCTCTATAAAAGTTGTTGTTAAAGTCTTATATAACGGTTCATATATTCCATCACTATTTTTTGACAATGTCCTAGCCTTATAGACAATAATATTTCTTATTTTCTCTTTTTTTACATGTGCTGTATCTGAAGAAAATATAAATCCATATCCAAACTGGTTTATTTTGTCTTTAATAGTATTTGTAAAACCTGATATTTCCTTTGCCATAGTTGTTCTGGCCTTATATGAGTTATCCTCAGATTCTATATCAAACCTTACACCAGGATATATTTGTGAAACTGAAGTAAATCTTTCCCTCAGATAGTTAGGACATTGATATGCCCCTGTAATTCCTGCTGCCACATATGCTCCATCTATATATATCCCTTCAATCCAGAATTTCATAAGATCTTCCTTTTCAGAAGACAGTTTCACTCCATTTTCTTCCTCGTACTTCATTTTATAGTCCAGCAGCACTCCTGACTTATCCTTCGGTATTATTGTAAAATTAGGAATTACAGGTATCACATATTCTGAATAGCTCTGATTTTCCAGAATTGCAGTTTTTTCCATATATTTGTCAGGGCCTTCCACTGCAAGACTGTTAAATGTTGTTTCATCATTTCTTTCAAAATTGAAAAATATCTGTACCTTATATTCTCCTAAAACTGTCATCAGGTTTGTTAAAGTTTCCATTGTATTTTTTTCAGGTTTTTCTTCATTCTGTTTCCCCTTAAATCTTTCCCTTATTTTCTTTTCCTTTTTATTTATATCCAGATCTACATTTGGATATATCCCAAACCATATTGTATTTTCAAAGTCATTTTTTGCATTGACAGTATTAAAAAAAGCTTTTAATCTCTCTTTATTTCCTGTTTTAACAAGCATTTCCGATTTAATATTTGTTACAAGCAATTTTGGTTTCATTAAGGAAAGTTTTGTATTATATTGCTCAAAAAACATTTTTACACCTAAAAGCTTTTCAATTAACGGTTTTGCAATTTTAATGAAATTTTCCTGTGCATCCTTATAAAAGCTCAAATAGTTATTATAATTTTTTACTTCCTGTTCAGGTTCAATATTTACAATACTTTCTGCCAAAGGTACAAATGTTCTTACAACCAGATCTTTTATATATTCATTTGGTTCTTCGGTGACATTTTCATAATCTTCCTTAAATGTTGCGACTAGGGCATTTGTATTTTTATCCTCTGTAATTGCAAGTGCATTTGATTCTTCCTTCTTATATTCGATTACTTCCAGTTCCCCTTTATTTCCAACCTTTAACATTCCAAGTTTTATCTGATCTGATTTAAATGTATTTTCATCGTGGCCTAAAAGAAGTCTGGTTTTAATATCTTCAATAGCCAAAGGCAGCATACCAAGGACGTTACTGTAATTATGTGATGCTTCCTCAAATTTTTCATTAAGCCTGTCACCAAGCTCAAATTTCTGCGGATTTTCTTCATCAAGTTCCTCATATTTGTTATAAATATATGCAATTTCTTTTCTAGTCTGCTTTATATCCTCAATTACCTTTTTCGGTGAAAGTAATTCCAGAATATTTTCAAATTTAAAATCAACATTCTTATTTCCCTGTGACTTTCTTGCTTCTATAAGCGTATTTAACATTTTAAAAAACGTATTTCCATTGTCTATTTTTATCTCATTTATTAGTTCATCCGGTATTCCTTCCGGCCTTTTTAAAAGATATTTTATACTTTGTGTAGCTGAATTGTAATAACTGTAAACTTTCGGTTCAAATTTTTTAAGAAAATCATCAAAATCTGATACTAAAAGATATTTATTAATTTCTATTATCCTTTCATCAGAAAGGGAATCCATATCCTTTACTTCATCAATCAATGTCAGTAAATCCGGTTTTTCAGGATTTATTTCCTCAAATAGAATTGTTCTGTTTGTCTGTGTAATAATATTTTTATTATTCATACTCAAATAAAGCATTAAAATATTATAAATATTTTATACTTTTCCTCCCCCTTTATTTTATAAATAGTTAAAATTTTAAATTAACTAATTATTAATTAAAAATATAATACACTTATTTTTAAATTTTGTCAAGTAAAATATTATTTTTTTTTAATCTATTTTATAAAATTATTCTGAACACCAATATTTTAGCTATTTTCTAAAATAAAAAACTATCTCAAAAGAGACAGTGACTAAAATAAATCATGTGATAGTCATCTTCCCATTGAGATAATTATGTAATTGTCTTATTTTTAAAATACATCTTTATCTGATAACATTGCATCCTTTGTTTTAAACATTTCAAGCAACTTTTCTACAGTCAGGTGTTTTTTCTCTTCTCCTCTGATATCAAATATTATCTCACCTGCATGTAACATTATCAGCCTGTTTCCATAATTTATTGCATCCTGCATATTATGTGTAATCATCAAACTTGTAATATTATTTTTTTCTATAATTTCTTTTGTCTTATTTAAAATAATAGCTGAAGTCTGAGGATCAAGTGCCGCAGTATGTTCATCCAGTAGAAGTATATCCGGCTGATTTAATGTTGCCATTATTAGTGAAAGACATTGTCTCTGTCCTCCTGACAATAACGCAACTTGTGTAAATAACTGATTTTCCAGTCCCAGTCCTATACTTTCCAGCTGCTGTTTATAGAAATTTAAATTCTTAACATCAAGACCAAAAGTAAAGTTAAATTTTTTCCCTTTATTTTTAGCCATTGAAAGATTTTCAAGAACAGTCATTGAAGGAGCTGTTCCTTGAGATGGATTCTGATAAACTTGTGAAATCCATTTAGCTCTCTTATGTCTTTCAACATTAGTAAGATTAATATCATTCAACATTACAGTTCCCTTATCAGGCATTATCTGTCCATTCAGAACATTCAGTAATGTTGATTTTCCTGCCCCGTTACTTCCTATTATTGTTATAAAATCTCCATCATTTATTTCTAAATTCAGATTTTTAAATACTTCTTTTTCAGTACCTAATTCAGAGAAGAATGTCTTATATAAATTTTCTATTTTTATCATCTATGCTTCTCCTTTTTCCAGTAATTTTGCTTTATTTTTACCTTTTTTTGATTTTTTTCTATATTCATTCCATAAAATTATTCCAAGAATTACTGAAGTAATTACTTTAGTATCTGTAGGTTTTACTTCCAGTATTTTAGTTATATTTTCATTGATATTCAAGTTTCTGTACAGATTCTGTGTCCAGTTATTTGACATCAATGCCATATTTACTATACAGTAGTATAACAATGAACCTACTATTATTATTGAAATTTCGTTTACCATTCTTGATTTTTTAAGTACACCTAGCCCAAGTATTATTGCCGCAAGTCCAACTACGATTGTTCCAACTCCAGACTGTAAATCCGCTACTTTTAAATCCTGAGCAAACAATGCTCCAGACAATGCCACCAGTCCGTTAGAAATCATTAGACCAAAAATTTTAAGCCTTTTTTCATTTACTCCAAGACTTACAACAAGCTGTTCATTGTTTCCTAAAGCTCTTAATGCAAATCCAAATTTTGAAGTAAGTATATAATCAATTATCATTTTAATTATAAATACTATTAATGCAGTCAGCATAAGTTTAATATCCTGTGTTGAAACCACATAAAACTCTAAAAGTATAAATATAATTACGTAGACAATCATTGTTCTTATTACATATTTATTTTCTTTTATTTTATAGTCATAGAATCCTTTTAAAATAAGTAATAACACAAAAACTACTGTAAATATTATAAAGTATTTTTCATATGTTATCATTTCATATATACTTCTATCTCCAGGAATTATTGCATTTGAAGAACTGTTAATTCTAAAGTTTATACTGTGAAGCCCTGTTCCTACAAGTATTCCCGCCAGTAGACCTTCAATATCAAAATATACGTGCAATGCTCCTGTTATATACCCGGCCAGCATTCCTCCAATAGTTGCAAGGATTAATCCTATTATTGGATTAGTCATACCAAAAAAACCATTTTGAGACAGTGAAAAGGCTGCAAATATAAATCCTCCTAATGGAAATGTTCCATCCACTGACAAGTCCGGAAAATCCAGAATCTTATAAGTTATATAAACCCCCATTACCATTATTGAATATATTAGCCCTGTTTTCATTGCTGTCGGGAGACTTTGTATAAATATTAATAATTCATTCATTTACTTTTTCCTATCCTTCTTTCTTTAATTTACTTTCCTTCTTATTTATATATTTTGGCATTTGTTAAGTCCAGTTTTTTCAAATCCAGTCCTAGTTCTGCCGCAGTAGTTTCATTTACATATAAAGTCATTTTTTTAGATAATTCATATGGTATCTGATCTACCGGTTTCCCTTTTAAAATTTCAATTGCCATTTCTCCAGTTCTTTTTCCAAGTTCAAAATAATCAAGTCCCATTGTGAATAACGCTCCTGCTTCCACAGAAGAATTTTCACTTGAAACAACAGGCTTTTTAGCAGCTTTTGCTTCTGAAGTAATTAATTTTATTCCGGAAACTACCAAGTTGTCAGTTGGAAGGTATAATGCATCACTTTCAACCAATGCATTTTTAGTAGCTTGAGGTAATTCTGATAATGAACTTACCCCTTGCAGCATAACAATCAGATTTTTTTCTTTCGCCTTTGCTTCTATTTCTTTTACCTGAACAACTGAATTCTGTTCAGAAGGATTATACAATACAGCTATTTTCTTTACTTCCGGCTTTAATTTTAAAAGCAAGTCAAGCTGTTCGCCAACATTATCAAGTCTGTCACTTGTACCTGTTACATTTTTATTAAGCAGTTTTGCACTTTCAGGATCAGTAACAGCTGAGAATAATACAGGCATATCTGATATTGTATTTACTAATGCCTGAGCTGAAGGTGTTCCAATTCCCAGAACTAAATCCTTTTTATCAGTTTTATATCCATTAGCTATTAAAGTTGCATTCGATATAGTACCTTCTGCATTTTTTTCATCAAAGACAGCTTTTATTCCAGCTTCTTCAAATGCTTTTTTGAAACCTTGTTTAACTAAATCCAATGAAGGATGAGTTGCTATCTGGGTAATACCAATTTTATAAGTTTCATTTCCTCCGCTACCTTTACTTTCATTATTCTTATTTGAAACTTCACCTGGCTTTCCACAAGATAAAAGCATAAGAGTACTTAAGATTAATACCATTAATTTTTTCATTATTTTTCTCCCAACTAGAATTTTAAATTTTATTTCCACATTCTATATTTAATCTATTGTTTTCGCTTTTGATTTTATATCTTCCGGCAAACTTATTCCAATTGCCGCCAATGTTTTACTGTTAATTACTATATCATTTAAATCCATCTTTTTAAAAGTTATTTCAGAAGGATTTTTACCATTTTTCAATATGTCAACAGCTATTTTTCCTGCTTCTTTACCCATTTCATAATAGTCTATTCCCTGAGTTATCAAAGCTCCACCTTTTACATGGGCTGATTCAGCACCAAATGCTATTTTCTTTGCTTTTATTGCCTTCTCAGTAATAAGATTTACTACAGATGCCACTAAATTATCTGTTGGAAAATATAATGCATCTGATTCTTTCACTAAAGTTTCTGAAGCCTGTGGAATTTCACTTACCTGCGTAACACTTTTTTCCACAATTGTTATTCCAAGTTCTGATGCGGCTTTTTTCAAATCATCAACTTGAACCTTTGAATTTTGTTCTGAAGAATTATAAATGACACCTACTTTTTTTATTTTACTGTCAAGTTTCAGTAAAAGTTCCAACTGCTGCTTAACATTTACTCTGTCACTTATTCCTGTCACATTTTTCTTAAGAATTCCAGCTGCTTCCGGATCAGTGATAGCTGAAAATACTACTGGAATTTTATCTGTTGATTGTGCTGCAGCCTGTGCAGTACTTGTTGCTATTGCATAAATCATGTCAACCTTTTCTGTAACAAAATTATTCGCAATCATATTTGCTGTTGCGATTTCACCATTAGCATTTTTCTCATCAAAAACTACTTTTAAACCTGCTTCTTTAAAGGCATCTTTAAAACCTTCCCTTGCACTGTCCAACGCAGGATGGGCAACTATCTGAGTAATCCCTATCTTGAAACTGTCCTTGGATTTTCCTCCTCCTGCTTCACTGCTGTTCTTTCCTTCATTCCCACAACTTAAAACAAGCATTATAGCAATGCCCACTAATAAAAATATTTTTTTCATTCCTACTCCTCCTACTATCCTACTAATTTTTTAACAGTATAATAATAACATTTTTTTCTACTTAAAGCAATATATATATTATTCATATATTAAATAATTACTATTCAATTTTTTAATCCATGATATAAAAAAACTGTTCCCATTTTTTTAGAAACAGTTTTTCTATTTTCATATTAAATTTAAATTATTTCTATTTTGCTTTTGATGCAGCTACTTTATCAGCTAATTTTTTTCCAACTTTAAACTTAACTACTTTTTTAGCAGCTATTTTGATTTCTTTTCCAGTTTGAGGGTTTCTTCCTTTTCTTGCAGCTCTTTTTTGAACTCCAAAAGTTCCCCAACCTACAAATTGAACGCTATTTCCTTTAGCTAATGATTTTTCAACAGTTCCTAAAAATTCATTTACTAATTCTTCTGCTCTTTTTTTAGTTTCTCCTGTAGCTTTTGCATAAGCTTCCACAAATTCTTTTTTTGACATACTACTGTCCTCCTGTTATTAATTGTACTTAAAACTGATAATATAGCCTTAAGCTATATAATATATTGTAATATATTTTTTCAATTTGTCAAGTAAAAAGATTACTTTTTCTATTTAATTAACTATAAATTAATTTTTATATTTATGAAAGTTGTTTATTTTTTTCTTCTTGTAACAACTTTTATCCCTTCATTTACTAAGAACGGTATTAAAGCAAATATAATTACTATATCCCAATCAGTAAACGATAACTGCGTAACTTTGAATATTTGGGCAATTCCAGGTATCGATGTTAATCCTACCTGTAAAACTATTCCAACTATGATTGATAAAATTAAAACTTTATTTTTAAAGAATCCAACTTCAAATATTGTTTTTTTACTATTTCTCATTGTCAGTGAATAGAACAACTGAGATACAGTAAGCACTATAAACGCCATTGTTCTTCCATATGTCATTGCATTTAAAGCTTCTTTACTTTCATTATTGATTACTTCGCTGACTGCAAATCCATGTTCCTTTACACCAATATAAAATGCCGCTAAAGTTAAAGCTCCAATAAGTACTCCTGCTATTGCCGCCCTATATCCTGCACCTTCTGCAAAAAAGCTTTCTTTAGGATCTCTTGGCTTTCTTTTCATAACATCCTTATCTCCAGGATCTACTCCAAGTGAAATCGCAGGCAATGTATCAGTTACAAGGTTAAGCCATAACAGTTGTATTGGAAGTAAAGGTGAAGGCCAGTTAAACATTGTTGCAATAAACACACATATTACTTCTCCAAGATTACATGAAAGAAGGAACATTATTGTCTTTTTAATATTATTGTAGATATTTCTTCCTTCTTCTATTGCATGAACAATAGTAGTAAAGTTATCATCTGTAAGAATCATGTCACTTGCACCTTTTGAAACGTCAGTTCCTGTTATTCCCATTGCTACACCTATATCAGCAAATTTTAATGATGGTGCATCATTTACTCCGTCTCCTGTCATGGAAACTATATTTCCCTGTTCCTTAAATGCTTTTACTATCTTAACTTTATGCTCAGGAGAAACCCTTGCAAAAACTCTATATTTGTTAATTTCCTTTGCAAACTGTTCATCCGGAATTTCATCTATTTCTGCTCCAGTTAAGCTTTGACTTATATCTGTTGCTATTCCAAGTTCCTTTGCAATGGCAACAGCAGTATTTTTATGGTCTCCTGTTATCATAATCGGAGTTATTCCTGCTTTTTTAGCCTCTATAATCGAATCCTTAACTTCTGTTCTCGGAGGATCTATCATTCCGACAATTCCTACTACAACAAGATTTTTTTCCATTTCTTCTGCAGAAATCATATCATCTGTATCCTTAAATGCTACTCCTAAAACCCTTAAAGCAGAGTCAGACATTTCTTCTGCAGCTTTTAATATCTTATCTTTCATTTCCTGAGTTAAAGGAACAATGTTACCATTTACAAGTACTCTGTCAGACTTAACAAGAATATTGTCAATAGCTCCTTTAGTATGAACTCTGTATTTCCCTTCCTCTTCATTCAATGTAGACATTAATTTTCTGTCTGAGTCAAAAGGAAATTCTCCTACTCTTTTATATTCTGTATTCAATGTATTCTTTTCAAGATTGAACCTATCTCCTAGTACAACTAATGCAACTTCTGTCGGATCTCCTATATCCTGTCCACTATCAATTGAAGCATCTGAACACAGTACAAATGATCTTATCAGTTCTTTTTCATCCCTGTTTGCTTCAAAATCTCTGCCTTCTGACGGAACTTCTCTCAGATTGTCAGGAGTATAGATTTTTACAACTGTCATTTTATTCTGCGTTAATGTTCCCGTCTTGTCTGAGCAGATTATATTTACAGCTCCGAGAGTTTCTACAGCTGGAAGTTTTCTTACAATGGCATTTATTTTCGACATTCTTGTTACTCCCATTGAAAGAACTATTGCAACTATTGCTACAAGCCCTTCAGGTATTGCAGCAACAGCTAGACTTATTGCTGTCATTAGCATATCTATCCAGTTTCTTCCCTGTAAAAGTCCTATTACAAATATAAGTCCACAAATTACCATTGCCATGTATCCCAATGTTTTCCCAAGCTTATCAAGCTTTACCTGTAATGGAGTAAGTGTGTTTTCATCTTCATCAAGTATTTTAGCTATTTTACCAATTTCTGTCTCCATTGCAGTTGCTACAACAACTCCTTCTCCTCTTCCATAAGTAGCCATTGTAGACATAAACGCCATATTTTCCTTATCTCCTACAGGTATTTTAGCATCTTCTGTAATAAAGTTGGCATTTTTCTCACTAGGAACTGATTCCCCTGTTAATGCAGATTCCTCTATCTGTAAATTTGCACTTTCTATAAGTCTTATATCAGCTGGTATAAAACGCCCTGCATCAATTATTATTATATCTCCAGGAACTAAATCTTCTGAATTTATTTCTACAACTTCCCCATTACGTCTTACGGCACTTTTAGGTGTCGTCATTTGCTGTAATGCTTCCAGTGCCTTTTCAGCCTTTGACTCCTGAACTACCCCTACAACTGCATTTATAACTACAACTGCAAGTATAATTATAGCATCAGTAACTCCTTCAAGCCCATGAGCTATTATGTTTATTACTGCCGCACCTATTAACACATAAATAAGTACATCCTGAAGCTGCCCTACAAACAGCTGTAATAAACTCTTTTTAGGTTTCCCCTTTAATTTATTCTGTCCATATTTTTCAAGTCTTTTATTTACTTCTTCTGTCGTCAGTCCTGTTTTAGGATCTACATTCAGCTCTTTCAGTACTTCTTCCTGTGATTTTGTAAACCACATATTTCATTCCACCTCTCTATATTTTTATTTCACTATTATATATGATTTGTAATATTTTCGCAATAGTAAAATAAATTAATTTGAAGGCCACCAGTCTTCTCCTTCATAACCTAGATTTCTGTCATAATATCTTAAATATTTCAGCAGTTTTTTATCTTTAAACAGATCATATTCAATTCCATGTACAGATTCCAGCAATTTTTCCACTTCATCTCTATTCATCACTTCATAATTAGGCATTAAATTAAGATGTTTCATGTCTATTTTAGGACTAAAACCATAATCCCTCATATCTGCATCTTCTGTATAGTTGTTAACTTTATCAAATAAAGGATAGCCCTTTGAATCTATATATTTTTCATCAATAAATATATAGGAATAAGCTATCACATATTTCTCATTTTCAATGTATGCTTTTAATCTACCAGATAAACTTTTAACGCAACTTCCGCATCAAAGGGAATAGGAATTGCTATTACTTTTTTTCCTGAATCTATAAGTCTTGCAATTATTTCGCTCTGTTCTTTTGGAAGATACCCGACTCTTTCCTTATTTTCATTATATACAGCCACCAGATTTAACGAAGCTCCATTAAACTCCCTGAATAAATCAAGTACATTAGCATATCTCATTTTAATATTGAAGTTTCTTATATATTTTATTCCTGCAAGGTATGTATCCAGTAAGAATATCTGTCTTGATTTTACAGTATATTTATCAATCAGAATTTTAGCATATTCAAACATCATTTCCTTACCTGAACGGATTTTCTCTTCTCTTCCATTTTTTTTCTGTATTACAAGTACACCATTTCCAAATCCATATTCACTTACCATATAGTTTCTCTGGGTTTTTAAAAACTCAAAGTATTCCATCATTTCCTCAAAAATCATTACTTCCTTCTGGGTTACCTGAAATGAGCCTTTTTTTATTTCTATGGAGTCGTTCTCAATATATGAATAATATAGTCTTCCATCAGAAAAAATTTCTATTTCATAGTTTCCTCCATAATAAAGCCCGTCAAATTCAAGCTTTATCCCACTAAATGTATTTGAAAACATTTTTTATTCACCTCTTCTAAGTATTATTCATCAACCTTTACTTCAGACCTTCAAGTTTCCCTTCAAGAAACATTTTAAGATTATTCTCCACTTCATCCATAAGTCTAGTTAGACTTTTTTCAGATTTCCATGCTATATGAGGTGTTATAATAAGATTTTCCAGTTCAAACAGTTTTGAATCCTTTTCAACAGGCTCAACACTTGTAACATCAATTGCAGCTGATTTTATTATTTTATTTTTCAATGCAAAGTATAAATCTTCCTGATTTATAACAGGTCCCCTTGCCAGATTCAATATTGCTGCACTTTTTTTCATTTTTTTCATTCTTTCAAGATTTATCAAATCCCTCGTTAATTCCGTCAAAGGTGTATGAAGTGTTAGAATATCACATTTTTCAAGTACTTCATCTAAATCGTACCTTTTTTCATGAATATTTTGTGATTTATTTTCATCATAATTTCTTCCAGGAATTTTTGCAACCATTACTTCCATTCCTAAAACTTCCGCTATTGCCGCTACCCTTTTCCCAATATTTCCAAATCCCACTACTCCAAGAATTTTTCCTTCAGCATCATTTACAGGATAACTTTGATATTCAGGAATCGTAATATCCAGCCATTTGTTATTTTTTACTTCTTTACTGTATTCCGTTATTGGTGTCAAGGCATTCAAAAGATAGGTAATTGCAAGCTGTGCCACTGAATTTGTAGAATAATCTGAAACATTGGCAGTTTTTATACCTTTTTCATTTCCACTCTTAATATCAATGTGATTAAAACCGGTAGCAGTTATAAGAACCAATTTCAGCTTAGAAGCCTTGTCAAAATGTTCTTTTCTCAGCTTAATCCTATTTGTTATTATTACATCTGCATCACTTATTCTTTCTATAATCTGATCTGCATCTGTATCATCATACTCAATGTACTCTCCATATTTTGAAAATCTTTCCTTAAGTTCAATCGGTCCGGCTGTTATTCTATCCAGAAAAACTATTTTAAGATTCTTGTCCATAATGTATTCTCATCCTTTTCTTAAATTTCATATTATATTTATATATCTGATACAATTTCCACATCAGGTCTAAGTTTATATACAACATCTTTTCTTTCAACTATAATCATTACTTTTTCCCTAAGTTCCTTATCTTTTTTTATTTTTTCAAGCAATTTTCTTGCAGGATTTATTGCAATTGCATTTCTGACTTTCTTAAACATTGTAAAATCTCCTGTTGTATCTCCGTATGCATACGATTTTTCCAAATCTATATCGTATTCTTCACAATATTCAGCAATTGCTTTCTTTTTGCTGTTAGCATCCCACATTGGTATAACTTTTCCAGTAAAAATCCCTTTTTCATCTGTTAAATATTTTGAAGCTTTGTAATTTTTCACATTATACTTTTCAGCCATTTTTCCTACTAAAAAATCTGGACTTCCTGAAATAATAATTACTTCATGCCCTTCATTAGTATGATACAAAAGTCTGTCTCTTGTGTATTTATACACCTTATCCCCTTTTAGTTCTATAACTCTTTTTGCAAGAAAATCCATGTCAGCCTTACTGAAATTTTTCAGTGCTTCCACATAAATTTCTACAAGTTCTTCAAGATAATCGTCATAATCTCCTGTTCTACTTTCCCATTTGGAAAACTTTTCCTTCACTTTCCCTTCCCATGACATTACATTAATATACTCATATTTCACAAGAAGCTTGAAATGCTCAATAAGTAGGGAATTCCTATGAATCGTCCCATCAATGTCAAAAAATGCCGCTATATTTCTTTTCATACACATCACCTATTTTCAATTTATTTATATTATATACTATAATAGTAGATATTTCAACAAACATTTGAAAATAAAGACTTTAAAGCTTTATGTATGCGTTATCTATGTATTACATTCAAAATTTTTTGTTATCTTAAATAGCATATCTGAAAATAATTCAGTATAAAGCATCATCATATTTTAATCATCTCTTTTTTAAAAGGCTCTATAATATATATGGGGGTGGAAAAA
>NZ_KI272861.1:0-2916 GCF_000469505.1 Leptotrichia sp. oral taxon 215 str. W9775
AGATTATTTCAAAATCATAGATTGTAATATTAGATGCAGTAATTTTTACAATTCTTCTAATTATTCAAGAGGTAAGTTGCCTACGCAAACAGAATTAAATAAATATAATAAAGTTAAACATAGTAATTATAGTATGCAACAGATAAAAACTAGATTATCTCGTTACTAAAAATAAAAATTATTTAATGTACTGACCCCAAAAACTTGGACACAAGATTAGAGGTGTAATTTTTATGAGCAAAGTAACAAGAAAAGATAAAATTGGAATATATGAAAGATATAAAAAAATTAAAAAATCAGATATTTATTTTCATCCAAGAAGTTTGAAATTAAAAGTTCCTGTTTTAGAAATTAATGGAATGACAAATAATGATATAGAAAGAATTACTAGTCACTAGAAAGAAGAGTATTTATGAATAAAGAAAAAATGAATTTAATTTTTATAGGTAACCTTTTAGAGACTTTATTTGTATGTTTTGCTTCAAGTTCAATTGAATATATGTCGTTATTTTTTGGATTTTCAAAAAAAATATTGTTTAGAAATATGCTAGGCATAATATTTATTGGAATTATAATTTATTTAGTTTATATTTTATTAAATTATTTAAAGTATAAAAAGATAAAAGAAAATAATTTAAATACAAAATTTGAAGAATCAAGTATATTTTGGGATTATTATATCTATTTATTCTTTTTATTTACGTTTTCAGCAAGATTTGGAAAACTTGAATTTATAAGAAATAATTCTTTCATAAATAATAAAATGTTAATTTTATTTTTGATATATTCAATATTAAGTTTTATAATTTTTTTAAAAGGATATTTCAGAACAAAGAATAAAACAAATATATTAATAAATTTTTTGTTTTTATGTTATAGGCTATATATTCTTTTATTAGTAATTAAATATACAAAATTTTAAAGATAAGTGATAAAACAACAGAATTTAATGAAGTTATGAGAGAAATTGTAAATCTGGTGTGTAAAATTAAGGAAAAGCAACAGGGGAAACGGTATTAAAATCTATAGAAAATACTGTAAATGGTGGTAAAGAAGATATTGGAGCTTCTGAAGGGAGAGCAATAAGTTCACCTGGATTTTTTGTGGCAGGATATGGAGTAACACCTGAAAGGGCAGATGCTCAAAAAATAAAGTCCTTGTTAATGGAATTGGTAAAACTGGCATAGGAGGTTACAGACAATCCATTAAAATATGTTATGGGTGAAGAGAACTATGATTATTGGAATATGACATCCGCAATGGCATTGCCACATGCGATAAGCTATAATTCAATATTTAATAGCCCAAGCTCAACAGGAAATTCTGGTGTAAATACTGCAAGCAAGTCTTCAGAAAAAACTTATACACTAAATTCATCAAAATCGAATTGGAATTTTGACTCAGAAATTCCAAAAACAGTAGTAAAAAATTCTGAAGGAAATTATACATTAGGTAAAAATAATGAATGGAATTTTGATACTAAATATAATATTCCGTATACTGAAACTGGAAACAAAGGTCAAGGATTAGTTTCTGTGCCAAGTTATAATGCTGTAACAAATGATTATAGCAGAAATTATGATGTTTTTTATCGTACAATTTCTGAAAAACATTATAAAAGTTTATTAAAAAGTGGAAATTTACCACCAAGTGGCGAAACTAGTATTGCAGAAAAAGCAGAATATAGTGAAGAGTATACTGGAATAAATTTAGAATTTAAATTAAAACCTGGAACAGATAAGCAATTTGAAAAAATAGGTGTAAGGAATAATGATGGTGAAAAATTAATAAAAGAATATCCTAATATGAAGGAATCTTTTACTGGATGGAAAAAATATGGATATATACAATTTAAACAGGAAGGGAATCAAATAACTCGGAATTTAGGTGATGGGAAAGGATTAGATATATTTAATCAAAATATTAAAGAAATCAATTTTAGAAAGGAAATAATAAAAAATGGAAAAAAATAATCTTGAAAAATTGGAAAATTTGATGTGGAAAGAATATAAAAAACAAATAAGTTTTCAACAAGTACAAAAGGAATTTTTAAAAAATGATGATGAAAGAATAGAGTATATAAAAACAGAGTTGGAAAAAGCATATAATGAAAAAAATGGACACAGCGTAGATATTTTAATTTCAGCAATTTACATGTTCAAATTATACAGTGAAAAATTTGTTGATATTTTATGCAAATTAACAAAAGAAGAATGGCATGGAAAACACGAAGATATAGTGTTTTATCTTCAGAAAATGGAATTACCTTCTACAATAGACTGTATATACGAACTAGCAACTTCGAATTTTGAAAAATACCGTTGGGATGATAATTTTGCACTGGTCAGAAAATGTTGTTTTGCTTTGGGAGACATAAACACTCCTAAGGCAAAAGAAAAATTGGAATTATTATTACAAAGTGAAGAAGAGACTATAAGAGAACATGCAATGGAACAGTTGAACAGATGTGACTTTACAAATAAGGATGTCGAATGAAAGGATTAATTATGAAAAAAGAAGAGGAAAGAAATATTTATGCAGTATTTGATGAAAAGACGATAAGAGTTTATCAGGCGTATAATAATGAAATAGCAGATGAGGCTTTAAAATTAGGAAAGTTTGGAAGTAAATTCAGCCTTACAAGAATGACCTGGATAAAACCATCATTTTTATGGATGATGTACAGAAGTGGTTGGGCTAGTAAGCAAGGACAGGAAAGAATACTGGCAATTGACCTGAAAAGGGAAGGATTTGATGAAATAGTGAAAAATGCTGTACTTTCATCTTTTAGAGAAGTTTCTGATTTATCTAAGGAAGAATGGAAAGAAAAAATGGAAAATTCAGAAGTAAGATGTCAGTGGGATCCAGACAGGGATATTTATGGCAATCCAATAGGAAGAAGAGCAATACAGTTAG
>NZ_KI272861.1:3016-5163 GCF_000469505.1 Leptotrichia sp. oral taxon 215 str. W9775
TATTTAGTTATATATTTTCAAATAATCGTTGTTGGAGAAGGAAGTAACCTTCATGTTGGAACAGTTGAAAATACTGGAGTTGTAGTTGGCAAGGAAGGGAATTCTACATTTAGGATTGAGACTTATGTTGGAAAAGATATTCAAAATTATGATACAATGACAACAACAGGAGGTTCAATAGGAGTTTCACTTGGAGGAAAACCAAAAATTACTAACGTTGGCTTTAATCAGGACAGCAGGGATAAGCAAGGAATTACAAGAAATACAGTAGTTGGAGATGTTGAGATAGGAGAATCTTCTGGAAGTCCAATAAACAGGGATATTACAAGAGCAAATGAAGTAACAAAGGACACTCATAGAAGTACAAATATTAATGTAGAGAGCCAAAATATTGAGTATGCTACTAATCCTAGTAAACTGAAAGAGGATATTGGAAAAGTTAAGAACAGGGACGGCTTATGTACATGATAAAAAAGGAAAGAAAATCAAGACAATAATAATCAATGGAGAAGATCCGAAGAATGCAACAAAGGCTGGACTTATTGGAACAATAGTTGAAGAAGGAAGTCATGTAATAGGAAAAGTTGAAGGCAGACAGAGAAATACAGGAACAGATGAAAAAGGGCTTGAAAGTACAGGAAGGGCTTCAAATGAGTACTTTTCTGAAAAATACAAGGATGACATCCAACTATCAGTATTCATTCGGATGGGAAGGATTATTCCAATGTTGATTTTGGGGAAAATGTGGGGGATAAAACAATTGTTCCATCAAAATATCATAATAGTGAAAATTTTAAAACAAATAAGGAAAAAAATAATGTAATAGATGCCTTTATTAAAGCATATGGAGGTGAAAAGAAAGATTATTATATCAATTGGAAAAGATATAAAAAAAATAGTGATTATAGAGAAGAAATAAATTATTATTATCTTATTGCATTGAATGAGATAAGAGCAATCGAATAATTTTCTAAATATCCTAATCACTATACAGAAGTTGAACCTAAAGAAGCAGTTTATCATAATATGATAGGCGGAAAGATAAAAATTGGTGGCTTAAATAGAAAATTTGTAAATAAAGAAAATGGGAGAGAAATTGTATTAACTTCAGATAAAAAACAAGTTGTAAAAGATAATTTAAATAGAGGGACGTTTAATTACTATACTTATGATAAGCAAAAGGAGCTTGATGTTTTGAAACATACAAAAGAAAGGAAACTAAAAATAAAAAATGAGTAAAATAATAAAATTTATAATTATAATATCTGTATGTATAATAACAAATATAATAATATTCATTTATACAAAGTATAGTTTAAATTTAAAAAATGAATATATAATTGGTTCTTCAAGTCAAGAATATCAATCTGTTGAATTACCAATTAAGGCAATTTATATTAATGGAAATTCTTTATTAGTTCTAGGAAATAAAAACTTAAGCTCTTCACATTATATAAAAAATATTGAAATAATTTATTATAAGAAAAAGATAGGAAATATTGAAATAAATAAAAAAATTTTAGAATTAAATTATTATAAGAAAGAAAATTATTATCTTTACAATATTTCTGAATCTGAAATAAATAAAATCTTAGATAAAAATAATTTAAATAATATTTTAAGAAATAGATTTTTTGAATACGATAAGAATTATTTTGAATTTAAAATTTTTATTGAAAATAAAAAAACAAATGAAGTAACATCATTTGTAATAAAAAATATTGGTATAAGATACAAAAAATGGTATGATTTTGAAATTCCCTATTTTTAAAAGCTCTTTATAAGTGATGGGGATGAAAAAAGAGCCAATTATAACAAAAAAGACTGGTAAATTCCAGCTTAATGTACTGCACCCAAAATCTTGGACACAAGATTGGAGGTGCAGTTTTTATGAGTAAATTAACAAGGAAAGAAAGGAAAGATAAAAATAGGATATATTCTAAAGAATTTAAATTGCAGACAATTAATAGAATCATAGTTAATAATGAATCTATTAATTCTGTCGCTATTGATGTTGGTCTGGCTTCTTCCGGTCTTTTACATAATTGGCTTTCAAAATTTAAAGAAAATGGGTATAATGTTATAGAGAAGAAAAAGAAAGAGTAATAGTCGAATATTATTACAATAACAAAAGAATAAAGGAAAAA
>NZ_KI272861.1:5263-45908 GCF_000469505.1 Leptotrichia sp. oral taxon 215 str. W9775
AGGAAATAGAAAGTACAAAAAAACTTAGTGGAAAAGAAAGGGAAAAGAAAATCAAAAATATACTGGAGAAGAAATGAAGAAAGAGGAAATAAAGAAAAAATTCTTAAACAAAAAACATATAGAAATATTTTTATTATTGGACATTACATTTTTTATTAACTATTTATTTGATACTTATATTAATGATTTTAGAATAGTTTTAATATTATGGATAATATTTAAAGTAATAAATTTTATTTGTTATATCTACTATTTCTTATTTCTTTTATGTGTAGAAATTTTTATAAAAAATGAAAAGATAAAAATTATAATGGAAAAAATATTTACATATTTGTATTTTATAGTTAGTATTAAAATATTATTTTTTATCTATAAAATGTATTTTTTACCTGTTGGATAAAAGGAGATATGCATGAATTATTTTGATATACTGTTTTTTAGTAATATATTTTTTTTGGAATACTATACAAATTATGGATTTTCAAATTTATTAGAAAAATATTTTCTAATAAATGTACCGTTTTTTATAGTAGTATATCTTTTAGCTTTATTAGAAAAAAGAATAAAATATCAATTAAAGTATATGAAGTTTATAATATATGCAATATTTATTTCAATTTTGTTAAATATTTAGAATTTATGATAATAAAGTTGCTGCAGCAACAGGTATAAGCGGATTTTATGGAAGTGAATACTTCCTTGACAGGGCAGGGTTTAAGAAAGAAGCGGAATATATGAGACAAACTTCACTATAATAAGTTCGGGAGAGGAAATAAACAACAAGGAATAGAAGATAGGAAACAATATTGGTAAAAAAACTGCCTTCAAGGTTTTTTATCCCTTCAAGGCAGTTTTTCTTAAAATAATTCAGGTTTAGTCAAGTATGTCAAAAATTCTATTATAAATATTGCTTATGCATTTACTACTTTTTCACAGTATATGTCAACTTTTCTCCGTCGCTGTCTATTAGTATTGTACTGTTTTCAGGTATTTCATTAGACAGTATCATTTTTGATAAGTTAGTTTCTATATCCTTCTGTACAAATCTTTTCAGCGGTCTTGCTCCGTAAGCAGGATCGTAGGCTTCGTTTACAATGAAATCAAGAGCATTGTCAGTGAATTCCACTTTTATGAACTGTTCCTTAAGCTTATGGTTGATGTCTTCCAGAATAAGTTTGATAATATTTTTAACACTGTCTTTTCCAAGTGATTTGAATATAATAATATCATCTATTCTGTTCAGGAATTCAGGCTTGAATCTATGTTTCATTTCATCAAGTACCGCTTCCTTCGTAGTATCTGAAAGCTGAGGATCTTCAAGTATTATTTCACTTCCAATATTTGAAGTCATTATAACGATAGTGTTTTTAAAGTCTACAACTTTTCCTTTTCCGTCAGTAAGACGTCCGTCATCAAGCAGCTGTAACAAGACATTGAATACATCCGGGTGTGCTTTTTCAATTTCATCAAACAGGATTACTGAATAAGGTTTTCTTCTTACTGCTTCAGTAAGCTGGCCACCTTCTTCATATCCTACATACCCTGGAGGCGCTCCTATAAGTCTAGTGACGCTGAATTTATCCATGTACTCACTCATATCAATTCTTACAATATTGTTTTCATCATCAAACAGGTTAAGGGAAAGAGTTTTTGTCAGGTAAGTCTTACCTACTCCGGTAGGACCTAGGAATATGAATGAACCAATAGGTCTGTTTGGATCCTTCAGTCCTGCACGTGATCTTATAATAGTGTCGCTGATTGTTTCGATAGCGTCATCCTGGCCTATAACACGTTCCTTCATATATTTAGCCAGATTCAATATTTTTTCCTTTTCTCCCTGCATAAGTTTTGATACAGGTATTCCTGTCCATTTTCCAACAATTTCAGCAATTTCCTCACTGTCTATTTCCTGTTTTAACAGTTTGTTATTGTCGTGTTCCTTAGCTTTTTCCTGTAATTCTGTTCTGTCCTTTTCAAGCTGAGGTAATACTCCATATTGTAATTCTGCAAGTTTATTGTAGTCGCTCTTTCTCTGTGCAGCTTCAATTTCAAGTCTTACTTTTTCAATTTCTTCATTAAGTTTCTTAATTTTTTCAACTTCCTGTTTTTCATTTTCCCATTGAGACTGGAATGCGGCTTTCTTTTCATTCAGTTCAGCCAGTTCCTTCTCAAGATTTTCCAGTCTGTCTTTTGAAGCCTGATCCTTTTCTTTTTCAAGGGCAACTTTTTCAATTTCCAGCTGCATTACACGTCTTGTAACTTCATCAAGCTCTGTCGGCATTGAATTAATTTCAGTTTTTACCTTTGCGGCAGCTTCATCAATCAGGTCAATAGCCTTATCAGGCAGGAATCTGTCATTTATATATCTGTCACTCATTGTTGCTGCAGTAACAAGGGCGTTGTCTGTAATTCTTATTCCGTGGAATATTTCAAATTTTTCCTTCAGTCCACGAAGTATTGAAATTGTATCTTCCACAGAAGGTTCATTTACAAGGATTGGCTGGAATCTTCTTTCAAGAGCGGCATCCTTTTCTATATATTTTCTGTATTCATCAATAGTTGTAGCACCGATTACTTTAATTTCCCCACGTGCAAGCATTGGTTTTAAAAGGTTTCCTGCATCCATTGAACCTTCAGTTTTTCCGGCACCTACAATGTTATGAACTTCATCTATGAATAATATTATTCTTCCGTCACTGTTTTCAAGTTCATCAAGCACTGCTTTAAGTCTTTCTTCAAATTCCCCCCTATATTTTGCACCTGATATAAGGGCTCCCATATCAAGCGAGAATATTGTTTTATCCTTTAGATTTTCAGGAACGTCACCATTAAGTATTCTCTGTGCGATTCCTTCTGCAATGGCTGTCTTACCAACTCCAGGTTCCCCTATCAGTATAGGATTGTTTTTATTTCTTCTTGATAAAATCTGAATGGCACGTCTTATTTCATTATCCCTTCCTATTATCGGGTCAATTTTACCTTTTCTTGCCAGTTCAACAAGATCTTTACCATATTTATCAAGAGCTTCATATGTATTTTCAGGGTTGTCTGTCATAATTTTCTTACCTCCTCTTACTCCTTCCAGAGCATTTTCAAATTGTTTTTTCACAACACCGTTTTCCTTAAGAAAACTGTTATTATCATAGCTTGCCAGAAACAGATGTTCTGTACTTATATATGCATCTTCCATTTTTTTAGCATAATCTTCTGCACCTACTAAAACTCTGTTCATTTCTGCATTTGGCCTCGGATCTGAAACTCCGCCTTCGATTTTCGGCATCCGGTCCAGTTTTTCCTCCAGTTTTTTCATGAGGTCAACTGTATCTATCCCCATTTTCTTCAGAAGGTTGGGTATAAGTCCGTTCATCTGTCCTATCAATGCAAGAAGCAGATGCTCAACCTTCATATCGGAATGTTTATATCTAATCGCAAAGTTATGGGCTTCCGAAATAGCTTCCATACTTTTCTGCGTAAAATTGTTTTCCATATGTATCATTCTCCTTTTTTACTATATATTGAAAAAAGCCTTTTATTTCCTGACTTTTCTATTTGTTAGCACTCCATCTCCCTGAGTGCTAACGATAATATATCACAATTAAATTTATATGTCAATACTTTTTCAAAAAAATTTTTATTTTTCTATTCTATATAGTAAAATATATCTAAAATACAGAAAAAATAGATAAAATTTTCTTCAGGCGGATAAACTATGAATAAATTTAAAGAAAACGTTAAAAAAAATTTGTATAATTGAATAAATGTGGTAAAATTAATAGTAGACAAAAAATTGGGAGGATATCGTTATGGATTTTATGAAAAAATATGACTACTGGCTAAATTCTGATTCAATTGATGAAAAGGATAAAGAAGAATTGAGAGGCCTAAAAGATAATTTGAAAGAAATCGAAGACAGATTTTTTAAAGATCTGAGCTTTGGTACAGGGGGAATAAGAGGGGTAAGAGGAATAGGAACAAACAGAATTAATAAATATGTAATAAGAAAAGCAACTCAAGGGCTTGCTAACTACATGCTTAAATACAATGAAAAAGAAGCAAAGGAAAGAGGAATAATAATTGCTCACGACTGTAGAATAGGATCAAGGGAATATGCCCTTAATACAGCGAGAGTAATGGCTGCAAACGGAATAAAGGCGTATATTTATCCTGATTTAAGATCTACTCCTGAATTGTCGTTTGGTGTGAGATATAAAGGATGTCTTGCAGGAATAGTTGTAACTGCGAGCCACAATCCTGTGGAATATAACGGATATAAAGTTTACTGGGAAGACGGGGCGCAAGTTGTAGATCCGCATGCACCTTCAATAGTTGCTGAAGTAAATAGTATTGCAACTCTTGAAGAAATAAAAGTTGTATCTGAAGAAGAAGGAAGAAAATCAGGACTTATAATCGAGCTTGACAGTCAGATTGATGATGACTATATTGCAGAAATAAAGAAACAGACATTAAAAACAGACATTCCTGGAAAGGAAAACTTCAAGATAGTATATACTCCGCTTCATGGAACAGGTGGAAGACCGATGAAGAGAATACTGTCTGATTTTGGATACAGTTTTGAAGTTGTGAAGGAACAGATAGAGCCTGACGGAAACTTTCCTACAGTAGTTTATGCAAATCCTGAAGAAGTTGCCGCATTTAAACTTGGAACTGCTTTAGCTGATGAAACTGGAGCAAAAATTGTTATGGCAAATGATCCGGATGCAGACAGAATAGGAATAGCTGTAAAGGATGACAATGATGAATGGTACTATCCTAATGGAAACCAGGTAGGACTGTTATTACTGCAATATCTTCTAAACAACAAGAAGGATATTCCTGCAAATGCACAGGTAATAACTACAATAGTTTCAACACCTATGATAGATGTAATAGCACCTGCAAAGAATGTAGGAGTTATGAAAACTCTTACAGGATTTAAATATATTGGAGAAAAAATAAGACAGTTTGAAAATAAAGAACTTGACGGAAGCTATTTATTTGGATTTGAAGAAAGCTACGGATATCTTATAGGAACTCATGCAAGAGATAAGGATGCCCTTGTAACATCAATGATCATAGCAGAAATGGCATCATACTATAATTCTATCGGAAGCTCAATCTACAAAGAACTTCAAAAACTTTACAAGGAATTTGGATTCTATCTTGAAGGAATAAAATCCGTTACATTAAAAGGAAAAGATGGAATTGAAAAAATGGCAGAATTAATGGCTGGTCTAAGGGAAAATGTAAAGGATACACTGATAGGTAAGAAAATAAAAATCAAGAGAGATTTTGATTCGCATAAGGAATATAATCTTGAAACAGGGGAAGAAAAAGAAATACATCTTCCAAAAGAAAACGTACTTCAGTTTGTTCTTGAAGATAATACATTTATAACAGCAAGACCTTCAGGAACTGAACCTAAGATCAAGTTCTACTTCAGTGTAAATTCAGATTCAAATGAAAATGTTAAGGAAAAACTTGCAAAAACAATGGAAGAATTTGAAAAATTCCTGAATTTATAAAATAAAGAAAAATTGTATGAAGAGGGTAAAAGTAAGGTAGATGAAAGACACAGGAAACAGGAAAATAGAAAAAAATGTAGATGCACTTTATGTACATATTCCTTTTTGTGAAAAGAAATGTGAATATTGTGATTTCTGCACATTTATAAATATGAGCCGTGAATATGAGAAATATACGGAAGCACTGGTGAAGGAACTCAAAATGTATCCTGAATATGAATATGATACGGTATATTTTGGAGGAGGGACTCCGTCTCTTCTGCCTATTGAACTGCTCTCATATATAATGGAAAATATAAAATATAAAAAAGAGGGAGAAATAACATTGGAACTCAATCCAAATGATATGTCTCCCGAAAAGCTCATAAAATTAAGAAAATTAGGGATAAATAGGCTCAGTATAGGAATACAGAGTTTTCAGGATCATGTACTAAAATTTTTAGGAAGACTGCATAGCGGCGAGGATGCCATAAGGGTGTTCAGGGATGCCAGAAATGCAGGATTTGAAAATATTTCCATTGATCTGATGTTCGGTATTCCCAACCAGAGCCTTGAAGACTTGAAAAAAGATTTGGAAACAATAATTCAGCTTTCTCCTGAAAATGTGTCAATATACTCACTCATCTGGGAGGAAGGGACAGTCTTCTGGAGTAAGCTTCAGAAAGGGATTTTATCTGAAATGGATCAGGATCTGGAAGCTGAAATGTATGAAGAAATAATTGATTTCCTGAAAAAAAATGGATATGGTCATTATGAAATATCCAATTTTTCAAAAAAAGGAATGGGTGGAGTGCATAACCTGAAATACTGGAGAAACAAGGAATTTATAGGAGCAGGGTTAAGTGCGGCCACATACTGTAAAGGAAAAAGATACAGCAATGTGAGATCTTTCAGTAAATATTACAGATGTATTGAGGAAAATATTTTTCCTGTAGATGATAAAAGTATAGAAATAGTTGACAAAGAAGAAGAGAAAAAACTTAAAAATATGCTTGGATTAAGACTTACAGAAGAAGGAACAGAATATTTTGAAGCTGAAGAAGTAAAAAAACTTTTGGATAATGGACTGCTTGAAAGATTTGACGGCGGTAAAAGAATGAGACTGACTGAAAAGGGAATTCTTCTTGCAAATGATGTATTTGTTGAATTTATTTAAAAAAACAGGTATAATATATAAAAGATTTAAAGCAAGGAGAAATTATGGAACTTAACAGTGAAAAAATATCTCAGAATTATGAAGGTATTCTTCAGGATATAAAAAAATATTCGCCTTATCCTGAAAAGGTAAAAATATTATTTGTAAGTAAGTATCTGGGGATTGAAGAACAGAAAGCCTTGATAAATATGGGGTACAACTATTTCGGAGAAAACAGGGCACAAGTTTACAGAGATAAACTGGAAAGATTTTCCGGTGAAAAATATGAGAATTTAGTTTGGGATTTTATTGGAAGGTTGCAAAAAAACAAAATAAAGTATATAATAACAAATGTAAATTTGATACATTCAATAGATTCTTTCGACTTATTATCGGAAATTAATAAAAAAGCAATTGAAAATAACAGAGTTGTTAATGGTCTAATACAAATTAATGTTTCAAAGGAAGAATCCAAAACAGGAATTTATATAGAAGATTTTCAGAAGGAATCAGAAAAATATTTTTCTATGAGCAATGTTAAAATTAAAGGGTTTATGACAATGGCACCTTTAGATGCAGAAATTGAAGAAATAGATGGATATTTTTCCAAGATGTACAATTTAAAAAAAGAGTACGAAAAAAAATATAATTATTGTAGTGAGCTTTCTATGGGAATGTCGAATGACTATATAGAAGCATTGAAAAACGGTGCTACTATACTTAGAATAGGAAGCAAATTATACTGGTAATAGGAGGTTAGAGCTTTGGGATTAAAACAGAAATTTTTGGAATTTTTCGGCGAAGTTGATGAAGACGATGAAGTAGTGGAAAATAAAAAAGTTGAAGAAGAAGTTGAAGTGACACAACAACCAAAACAGCAGGTTAAGACTTACAGTCATGTGGAGTTTGATCATCCTGAAGAAAAGGAAAAGAAAGGTATGAATATTTTTGGCGGAGGAAAGAAGGAGGAAATAGGAAAGATGAAAGTAAGCTATGTCTCAATAATTAGACCGAAAGTCTTTGAAGATTCCAGATTAATAGCAGACTCAATAAAAGAAAAGAAAGTTGTAACATTCAGTTTAGAGTTTTTAGAATTTGAAGTAGGACAGAGAGTAATAGATTTTGTTAGTGGAGCGGCTTATGCGATGGATGCACATCTTTCAAAAGTTACAGATAAAGTTCTTACATCTATTCCAAATGGAGTTGGATACGAAGATATCGATACTTCATTGGAAGAAGAAAAAGACGGAAGTAAATTATTATAATTAAAATTGAAAAATATGCCTTAGTTATTATGGATTATAATAATTTAAGGTATATTTTTATTATATTGAAAAGTTTAAATAAATTTTGGCCTGTTAGGGGAAATGTATGATAATAATGCAAAGTTACGAAAAAATAACGGAGAAAATAAAAAAAGGGAAAAACCTTTTGTTTATCGATGTAAGAAGTCCCTCAGAATATGAGGAGGCAAGAATACCTGAAGCTGTGAATATACCTGTGTTTTCTGATAAGGAAAGGGAATATATAGGAACACTTTATAAAGTAGAAGGGAAAAAGGAAGCAATAAGGGAAGCTGTGGGAATTGTAGGGAAAAAAGTACAGGATATTTATATTGAATTTGAAAAATATATTGAAAAGGACAGGGAACTGATAGTTTACTGTGCAAGGGGCGGTATGCGTTCCTCAACAGTTACTTCCCTATTTAAGGAATTTTCATTGCCTGTCATAAAACTGGAAAATGGTTATAAGGGATACAGGCAGTATTTAAATGAGAATCTTCCCAAGATGATTAAAGAAAAGGAACTGATTGCCCTATACGGAAAAACCGGTTCCGGAAAAACAAATATACTGCAGGAAATAAAACAGAAGGGTTACGATGTACTGGATTTGGAAAAATGTGCAAATCATAGGGGGTCACTGCTGGGAGGAATAGGTCTTGGTGGAGATGCAACCCAGAAAAACTTTGAAGCTTATGTAATGGACAGTATATTAAAATCCAAGTCAGATATAATATTTACAGAAGGGGAAAGCAAGCGGATAGGTAGTGTTGTTATGCCAAACTATTTATTTGAAGAAGTTTTTAATGCAAGAAAATTTTTCATAGAAACAGATATGGATAAGAGAGTTGAAATAATTAGAAAGGAATATCTGAAGGAAAGCTATGATGAGAATGAAATTTTTGCGGCACTTGAAAAACTTGGTAGATATATTGGTGAAAAAAGAAAAAATGAATATATCGAAGAACTGAAAAATAAAGAGTTTGACAAAGTCATAAAAGATTTGATGGGAAACTACTATGATAATGCATACAAAACAAAAAGCCATACTTTCGAGAAAACATTTCACAATGCAGATGAGGAAAAGTGTGCTGAGGATATAATAAAATATGTATTTGGAATATAAAAATTAAATGAGGCTATCTCAAAATTTAAAAAACATGAAAACTATATTTATTAATTTACTAAAATTTCACTTATACAAAACAGTCATTCATAAAGAAAAAGTCAAAATTCACCTGAAAATTCAGGTTGTTGACTTTTTCTAAATTCATTCCTGTTTTATATTGTAAAATTTTAAATAATCCATAAATATAGTTTTCACATTATGTTTTAATTTTTTTGGGATAGCCTATTTAAATTTTAGACAATATAAATTTTATTAAATATCAGCCTCTTTTACCTTATCAATACCTTCAATATCGACTTTGACCTTTCCTAAATTCAGATATAGTATGGAAGCAATCAGTACAGTTCCTGCCACAAGTTGTACAGGAGATAAAAATCTTTTATAAACAATAGCTTCTGTAACAACTGAAGTCAGTGGGAAAGCCAGTTCACAGAAAGTTGAAATGGAAGCAGTCACACTTTTCAGTCCATTATAATAAATAAGTATAGCTATCAGTCCAAATATGGCGATAAACATTGAAAGGGATATTAATCCTCCGTTACTGAAGTAAAGGCCAAGACTTTTTTCCGTATTTCCTGAAAATAGTACAAAAAATAGAGTTACTACTGTAGTAAAGAAAAATCTGTAAAATGTACTTGTCAGGAAGGAAAATTTATATACAACCTTTTTTCCAAATACAGTTGCACTTCCAAAGGAAAAAGCCGCAAGCAGTGAGTACATGGCAGCAAGAATATTATTTTTTGGTAAAAGTGCAGGACTTTTAAATTCAAATGTTAAAAGATATATTGCAATTAACGAAATAGCCGCAACTATATAAAATCTTTTTGAAGGTCTTTCCTTTAAAATAAAGAAAGCTAGCAAGACAGCAAATATAGGCTGTGCCTTCTGGATAAGTATTACAATGCTGAATTTGCTGAATTCACTCAGCTGAAGTGCTTTCACAATGGAAAGAGTTCCCAAAGTACCTCCAAATAATGCAATCAGCATGAAAAATATATAGTCATTTTTAGTAAAATTTTTTAGTTCTTTGTACTGGTTGAAAAAAAGAACCGATAAAATAAGAGTTGGTATTGCATGGGCAATAAAAACAATAAAATTGACATCATAAAAATGAAATTTTGAAAAATATGCAGGAGTAAGCAGAACTCCATCCAGCCCCCACATGACAGCTGCAATTACAATTAAAGAAGCTCCTAAAAGAGTGTTGTTTTTCTTCATCATTTTTTCCTTTCCATATATAACATATTAAAATATAGGTTGAAATATGCTATAATTAAATATTATTTCAAATTATAACATAAAATGAATGAAAATAAAAACACGAAAGGAAAGTAAATGAGTATAATTTTAGCAATAATAATACTTGGAATTATTATTTTTTTACATGAACTTGGTCATTTTATGACAGCAAAGTATTATAAAATGCCAGTTTTGGAATTTGCAATAGGAATGGGTCCAAAGTTATTTACAAAAAGGATAGGTGAAACAGATTATTCTATAAGAATGTTACCATTAGGAGGATTTGTAAATATTGCAGGTATGCAGCCGGAAGAAAATCCTGAAGATGAAGTTCCGGGAGGATTTTATACAAAACCTGCATTTAGCAGATTTGTTGTACTGATTGCCGGTGTAATGATGAATTTTCTGACATCTATTATAGCAATATTTATTTTAATTTCAATGACAGGAGTGGTACCATTAAAATATATAGAACCTGTTATTGGAACGATTCAGGAAAGTTCAAGAGCCAAGGATTTTTTACAGCCTGGAGACAGAATTACAGAAATAAATGGAGCAAAAATTTCCAATTGGAAGGATTTGCAGGAGGAAATTTTAAAAATTAACGGAACTGAAAAAAAGTATAATGACGAAGATATTCCTGTTAAAATATCCAGAAATGGAAAGGAAATGTCAGATAATGTAAAACTGACATACAGTAAAGAGACTGAGTCTTATATTTTAGGAATTCAGGTGCAATCTCCGAAACTTTCATTCTTAAAGAAAATAAAAATTTCTGTGTATTCCTTTGCAGAATACTTTAAAATGATGGTACACGGTTTAAAAATGCTTATAACTGGAAAAGTTTCAGCAAAAGAAATAACAGGGCCTGTAGGATTACCTAAATTTGTAGGGGAAGCCTATAAAACTGGAGGAGGACTGGCTCTTATAAATATTTTCATAATATTATCAATAAATATAGGTCTTATGAACCTTCTTCCTATACCTGCACTTGACGGTGGAAGACTTTTATTTGTAATACCTGAATTTATAGGAATAAAGGTAAATAAAAAGATAGAGGAAAAAATCCACATGGTCGGTATGATGCTGCTATTACTTTTAATGGCCTTCATCATATTCAATGATGTGACAAAGTACTTCTAATGAGGGTTTTTCAAAATAAAAATATAGAACATATAAAAAATATATTTGGTTTCATTTATTAAAATTTCACTGATATAAAACGGTTATTCATTAAGGAAAAATAAAATTTAAGTCTGTTTTAAAAAGGAAAAATACTAAATATAACAAAAAAAACTATATTTCATTGTTTACTAAAATTTTACTCATACAAAACAGTTATTCACTAAGGAAAAATCAAAATTCGCCTGAAGGCTGTTGATTTTTCCTAAATTCATATCCTGTTTTGCATTGTAAAATTTCAGATAACTTGAAATATAGTTTTTATATTGATTATTATTTTTTCCTAACCAACCTAATTAAAGTCTTTTCTGCAGAAGGAATATGGATGCAAAGACCATTAAAAACCCTAGCAGCTCAATTGGGGAAAAAGTCAGTTTAAAAATTATTACTGACAATATTGCAGCCAGAATAGGTTCAAAAGCTGTAAGTATACCGGCTAGAGATGATGAAATATAGTTAAGGCTTGCAATATATATAAGATACGCAATGGCAGTACCTAAAATTACTACTATTATAACCTGAATAACAGATTCAAAATTAATATCCCCTTCAACTTTCCAGAAGGGATGAATCACATTTGCTATAATGCTTCCAACAAACATTCCCCAACCGACAACTGTAATACTTCCATATCTTTTTAAAAGCTGTTTTGGCTGAATGGAATAAAATGCAATCATAATGGCTGATACGACTCCTATTAAAAGTGCCTCTCTTGAGCCTGTCAAATTTGAAAAATTCCCTTTTGTTGCAATGCACACAACTCCTAAAATAGTCATAAACAGTAACACGACAGTTGATATAGATGGAACTTTTTTATTTTTAACCGATTCATAAATGAAAATAAAAAAGGGTGCTGTAAACTGTAAAATTGTTGCAAATGATACGTTGCTTAATTCGATTGTTCTAAAGTAGGTAAACTGTACAAAGTATATTCCGGCAATTCCAAACAGGAGAATTCCTATAATATCTTCAACTCTTTTAAATGGTTTGAATATGGATTTTTTTTCAATAAAAATAACTGCTATGAGAAGTAGTATTCCAGAAACAGCAGTTCTTACAGATACAAGCCAATCTGCTGAAAAATGGAATTCTTTAAATAGTATTTCTCCTGAAATTCCTGAAATAGACCATAGACTGGCGGCAAGGCTGGCAAGCAGCATTCCACGTAATCGGGCTTTTGTCTTCATTTTTTAACCTCATTTTCTTTTTTGTTATTTATACGCAATTAAATTTAAAAAAATATACGCATCTACAAATTAGTATATCACAGGAATTGTAAAAATAAAAGTTAATGTAAAAAAAACTATATTTCGAGTTATCTGTAATTTTACAATGCAAAACAAGAAATGAACTTAGGAAAAATCAACAGCCTTTAGGCGAATTTTGATTTTTCCTTAGTGAATAAATGTTTTGTATGAGTAAAATTTTAGAAAACGAAGAAATATAGTTCTTATATGCTATATTTAATATCAGTTTTGAATTTTACCTTTTTCTTAATAAATAACTATTTTATATCAGTAAAATTTTAGAAAACGAAGAAATATAGTTTCTATGTATCATGTAGTTTTATTATTTATCTCACTTTTTTAAAAGTTAAATTTTTTCCATTTCCTGTTGTTAATACTAAAGTATTTTTATCAAGTAATCTAATTTTTTTAACATTTTGAATATATTGTGAGAAATCTCTTTCAAGTTTCATAAGGTTGTCTGGTCCGGCCATTCTTGTAGAAGATAAAATTCCAATTGTTATATTATTATCTTTAATTTTATAGCTGGAGAAATAATTGTTTACACCTGAATTTCCGTTTACACCGTCTTCTGTAAAGGCAATTGTAACGTTTTCATGATTTCCTAGATTTTTTCCTGCCATATCTACAAGTTTCCATTCAGTGTTTAAAATTTCTTTGTTTAATGGAAGAGCAGAATTTTGCTCCTTATTTTCAGACGTTTTCAAGCTTCTAAAAGTTAGAGTATCACCTTTTGAATTTTCCAATGTCAAAATATCCTTATCCTGCTTTACTTTTTTAGCAGAACCTAGAATTCTTAAGAATCTATCTTCCACATCCATTGCACTTCTAGATCCTGACATAAGGTTTACGCTTAATTGTGAAATGGAAATAGAATCATTGCTTAATTTATACCCTCCTGAGTATCTGTTTACCCCTGAAAAACCGCTGATACGATTATTTGTAAAGCTTATAGAAATTTTAGAATTATCATCAACTGTTATTGAACCTACATTTTTTTCCTTAAGAGTGACAAGTTGCCATGATGTATCTTTTAAATTATTAACGCTTGAAGTTTTCTTTTTCCAAGGATAAGCGTTTGAAATAACACAGCTAAAAATTAAAATAACAAAAATTCCAATTAAAAAAAGTCTTTTTTTCATTTTTAAATACCTCTTTTCTATTTTTTTGGTAATTTAATAATAACACAATCTTATTAAAGAAAAATGAGAAAATTTTTCTAAAATAGTTTTATATGATGTTTTTAAAAATTATAGTTGACAAAAGTTTGAAAAAGTAATATTATATCAAATGACTGATAGGTCATTTTAAAGTAAAAATATTAATATAGGAGTTTTACAATGGGAAGGCTTAGTGCTGAAAAAAAGAAAGCTAAAAAGGAAAGAATTATAGAAAAATCAATGGAACTGTTCAAGGAAAACGGCTATCATGCAACAAAAGTTGAAGAGATTACGAAGGCACTTGGAATATCAAAGGGAAATTTCTACACTTATTTCAATTCAAAAGAAGAAGTTCTATATGAAATACTTGGCATAATGAAAGAACAGAGAATAGATCTTTTGCATGAAATGGATGTGGATAAGGATCCGAAGGAAGTTCTCAGGGATTTTGCAGAAAGTCATAGACATTTCTTTTTAAAATATTTAAAAAGAGTCAATTTACAAAATATAGAGGTTTTTCTGAAGGATAAAAAAATAATAGTACACATAGAAGAAATTCAGGATATCTTAATAGAATTTCTTCAAAAAAATGTTGTGGAAAGAATGGAAGGAAGTAAAAATAAAGGTTATAACCTTAGATTCATTGCAGAATTTATATTTATATCAATGAAAGGACTTTTCCTGGATACATGTTTTACAGAGGAACTGGAACTGAAAAAGAAATATGAAATGACAATGGAAGAGAAAATTGAGCAGATAACAGAGTTCATAAATAACACATTAAAATAAAAAGAAAGGAGAAGTTTGATTTGTAAATTTTATAAGTCATACAAAGCTGAATATGAAAAGAATTGAGAAGAAATTGTTTGTTTTGCTTACACTATTTGCAATGCCTCTTTTTGGAGAAAAAATAACAATTCAGAATGCTACCGAGATGGCTATCAAAAATAACAGGGACATAAAAAAAGGTATGCTTGAAATTGAAAAAAGTAGACTGGATGTAAACAAAGCTTGGAAAAGTGCCTACTTTAAGGTAACTTATAATGCTTCTGCAAATAAGTACTTTAAAGAAATTAAATCTTTGGCAGGGAGCTATGACCAAACATATGGTCACAATGTGACATTGACACAACCAATTTATACTGGAGGAGCAGTTAAAACGGGGATAGGAATTGGAAAGGAAGTATTATCATTAAATGAGCTTAATCTTGATAAAATAAAGAAGGACACGATACTGAGTACAGTACAGGCATATATAGATGTGTATGATGCCCAGAGTGCTTTGAGGGTTCTGGAAAAATCAAGGGAAGCTTTATCTAAAAACTATGAAATTCAGAAGGAAAAATACAGTTTAAGAATGGTTACAAAGCCTGAATTCATAGAAGCTGAAAGAAGTCTAAAAGCGATAGAGGCGTCAATAATAGAACAGAAATCAAATATTGAAATTGCAAAGGAAGCCCTTGGGATACTTATAGGATATTCAGACAGCTTAAATATAGAAATTGTACCATTCAGTGTGGAAGAAAATTTCACTAAGAAGGTTGTTTTAAAGGACGATCTGGCAAAATTGACAAGCCAGAATACAGAATATCAGATGGCTCTTAAACAGAAGGAAATTTCAGGAAAAACAATAAATCTGAAAAGGGCAGATTTAAAGCCTACAGTTGCAGGAGTTGTAACATATGGAGCTTCAAACAAGACAAAAATATCTGATCTTGCAAAGGAAAAAAGCTATAATGGAACAGTGGGTCTGAACATGTCATGGGATATATTTGACTGGGGAGCAAAAAAATATGAAGTGCAGAAGGCACAGAAAGAATATGAGATAAAGGAAATAGAAGTTGAGCAGGCACTGGACAGCCTGAAGGTAAATATGAAAAAAGTATACTATCAGCTACAAGCACTGGAAAAAAGTCTGGAAGCAAAGAGAATAGCTGTGGAAAAAGCAGAAGAAGTATATGAACTTGAACAGGAAAGATACAATTATAATTTAATAACTATGAAAAATCTGCTTGATGCAGAAACAAATTTAAGACAGAGCAGAACAGAGTATGAAAGTACGAGATTGAAGTACTACTATCTCATTTCAAGATATGGTGCATTCCTGGATTAGAGATAAAAAAATAAAAATTATGTAAAGGAGTAATATAAAATGATAAATAACAATTTATCTGCTAAAAAAAGAATATATAAGAATACAATGAAGACAATGGCTATAATCATGATGACTGCTACTTTCGCTGTTTCCTGCGGGAAAAAGAAGGAAAAGGTTGTAGAAGAAAATCTTAGACCTGTAAAGGTACAGTCAATAGGTCAGAATACAATTTCATTGGGATATACAGTCAGTGGAACTATAAAGGGGAAGGAAGAAATCCCTTATGTGGCCACATCAAGTGGGGAAGTAACTGTGGTAAACGGTAAAAATGGAGATTATGTTCATGCGGGACAGGTTATAATAGCAATTGATAATCAGGCTGCAAGATCAAATGTAATTTCAGCTTCTTCAAATTATGAGACTGCGAGAATAAATTACGAAAAATATAGAGTTCTTTATAATAAAAGACTTGTAACAGAAACTGAGTATCTGAATGCAAAGACAAACTATGACAGTGCAAGAGCAAATTTACAGACTGCAAACGATGCAAACAGTAAGTCGGTAATAAGAACCGATGTAAATGGAGTTTTAGCAAACCTTAATATAGAAAGACATCAGCAGGTTTCTGCGGGACAGGCACTGTTCACCCTTGTAAATGAATCTGAAATGATACTGCAGGTTGGAGTTTCTCCACAGATAGTAGGGAAAATACAGGTAGGTACGACTGCTAAAGTCAAGATAGATGAACTTGGCAAGGAAGTTGACGGAGAAGTGTATGAAATATCAGGGGCGGCACAAAATGCGACAAGACAGTTTTTAGTAAAAATAAAAATGCAGAATCCTGACAGGGAACTTAAAAGTGGAATGTACGGAACAGCAAGCATTGATACAGGAGCTGAAGAAGGAATTGTAATTCCTAAAACATCAATAGTTGTAAGAGGAGTGGAACAGGTTGTATATATAGTAAAAGATGGAAAAGCTGTGGCAATACCAATAAAAATAGTTAATCAGAATGAAACATATGCGGCTGTAACAGGAGATGGACTTACAGTCGGTTCAGAACTTGTTGTTGAAGGGCAGAATGTTGTACAGAACGGAGAAAAAGTAAAAAAAGTTAATTAAGAAAACCGGAAGAAAGGAGAAAGAAAATGACAATAGCGGAATTCGCAACCAAAAGAGTCGTTGCTACGACGATGATAATATTATTCATGGTTTTTTCCGGTTATACTGCGATTAAGAACATGAAACAGGAACTGCTGCCGGACTTTAACTTTCCATATGTCGTTATTCAGACAAAATGGACCGGAGCAGTATCTGAAGATGTGGATACACAGATTACTAAAAAAGTGGAAGAAGCGGCACTGAATGTAGATGGAATAAAAAATATAACTACAACTTCCGCATACGGAACATCAGTAGTAGTAGTACAGTTTAACTTCGGAGCAGACAGTGATATAAAGAAAGTACAGGTACAGTCGGAAATAGATAAGATAAAAAATAATTTGCCAAAAGATGCAGATTCACCGGTAGTATCAGGAGCGGGAAGTGCTGCAGGAGTAAGTAACTCAATGGCGTTATTTATAACTTTAAAGGGAGCTAATGAAGCTACTCTTACTTCGTTTGTAAACGAGACAATGAAACCAAGATTACAGAGAAACAGGGGGATAGGAGATATATCAATAACTGGAGGAACTGAAAGGGAATTAAAGGTTGAACTTGATCCATATAAATTAAGGGCTTTCAATCTTTCGGCTCCGGAAATATATTCTAAAATACAGGCGGCAAATACAATAACACCTGCGGGAACTGTAACTGATGGAGGGAAAAAGTTCATACTAATGGTTTCAGGGGAAATAAAGTCTCTTGAACAGGTGGAAAATATAATCCTTTCAAATAACAATGGTCAGACTCTGAGACTTGGAGATATAGCCAAAGTAAGTTATGGAACTAAAGACAGGGAAACTTACACAAGGGTAAATGGTAAAGAGGCAATTGGGGTAATAATAGAAAAAACAAAAGATGGAAATATAGTTGAAATTGCAAATACTGCAAAAAAACAGCTTGAGGAGATGAAACCATTATTTCCTCAAGGGGCAAGTTATGACATTATTACAGATAACAGTGAAATGGTAAAAGATGCAATATCGAATGTTACAAGCAGTGGATTACAGGCGTTGGTAATTGCGGCAATAGTCCTGCTAGTATTCCTGAAGGATATAAGGGCATCAATATTTATATCCCTTTCAATACCTATTTCAGCAATGTTCACATTATTCCTTTTAAATACTCAGGGAATATCACTGAACATGGTTTCACTTATGGGATTAGCTCTTGCAGTAGGATCACTGGTGGATAACTCGGTTGTTACACTTGATAATATATTCGATCATATGCAGGAATACAGGGAACCGCCGAATGTAGCGGCAATACGTGGAACAAATGAAGTAATACTGCCGATGATAGCTTCTACAATGACATCAGTCTGTGTTTTCCTTCCAATAGTTATATATGAAGGATTTACAAAGGAAGTATTTAAAGGGATAGCATTATCGATAATGTTTGCACTTGGAGCTTCGATAATTGTGGCAATGCTGTTTATCCCTATGGTTTCAAGTAGATTCCTGAATCTGCAGAAAATAGTTGACAATAAGGATAAGGCTAAATACTTTAATGAATTTAAGGAAAAATACAAAGGAGTAATAACATCTGCACTTAATAATAAATGGAAAATTGTTATTGGAACAATTATAGGATTTATAGGAACTATGGTGATTTTTGGACCAATGATGAAAACTACCTTCTTTCCTACAATTGATAATAAGAAGTATTCAGTAGTTGCATCACTTGCAACAGGACTTGATCTGGAGAAATCATATGAAATAACTAAACAGATTGAGGAAGTTGTAAAAAATGATAAAAATACAAAAGAATTCTATTCAATTTCAAGAACGGATGCCGCAATAGTCAATGTGGATGTTAAGAAGGATACATTTAAGGCTATGGAAAGAATAAGAGAGAAACTGAAGGATATGCCTGATGTAAATCTTACGGTGGCAGCCAGTGAAGCAACAAGTTCAAGAACAAGTAAAGACTATTCCTTCCAAATAGAAGGTGATAATGTAGAAGAGCTTAACAGAATTGCAAACTCGATTATTAGCGATATAAAAAAGGAAAGTTGGATGAAGGATGTAAAATCTTCAACTGAAGGTGGATATCCTCAGGCAAAGCTTGAAGTAAACAGGGTAAAAGCTGAAAGTTATGGAATAAATGTAACAAACCTGACAACAATGCTTAATATGACGGTACTGGGTGTAGCACCTATAGAAGTTTCAGAAGGGACTGAAAGACTTGATGTAACATTACAGTTTGAGGAACAGTACAGAAACTCACTTGAAAAAATACTGAATCTGGAAGTTAAAAGTTCAAATGGAGCTTATGTAAGAATAGGAGATATAGCTACACTTTCAAATGTGGAAGGTGCTTCATCAATAACAAAATATAATGGTTCAAGAACTGTTACGGTAGGTTTGAACCTTGATAGCTCAAAAGGATTTAACGATGCGGCAAAATTTATAAAAGCATCATTTGAAAAGACAAATCCTGGAGAAGGATACAAGCTTGCGGCTGCAGGTTCTGCAAAATATCAGCAGGATATGGGTGGAGAGCTGTCACGGGCTCTAGGACTTTCAGTTATACTTATATATATAGTTCTGGCAATACAGCTTGAATCGTTTATATTACCTCTGGTAATAATGACATCATTGCCACTTTCCATAATAGGAGTTGTAATTGGAATGGTCATAACCCGTGTACAGCTGAGCATGTTTGTTATGATAGGTATTATAATGCTTATGGGAATGGTTGTTAACAATGCCATTGTACTTCTTGACTTTGTTGCTAGCATGCGTCAAAAAGGAGTTCCTTTAAGGGAAGCACTTATAGAAGCAGGAGGATCGAGACTGCGTCCTATACTTATGACTACACTTACAACTGTACTTGGTTGGATACCGATGGCACTTGCAATTGGTGGAGGAAGTGCGGGATATTATCAGGGAATGGCCATTGCCGTAATGTTTGGATTGTCATTTTCTACATTGCTGACACTTATATTTATTCCGGTACTTTATCTGATAGTTGAAGAAGCCAAGGAAAAAAGAGCCGAAAAAAAGAAAAAAAATGTAGAAAAGGAAAAAGCCAAAATGGCATAAAATAGGGTATAATATAATAAGAAAAGTTTTAGGAGGACGGTAGGTATGAAGAGGCTTGAAGTATATTTTGACTCATTTTTTCTGGAAAAGGTGAAAGAAGAGTTAAATGAATATGGATTAGAAAAATATGTGCTGATCCCAGAGGTTTTTAGTGACTGGGGGAAACATCTGAAACATTTTAACAGTCATCTCTGGCCAGGAACAGACAGTATTCTAATAGCCTATCTTGAAGATAAGCAGGCGGAAGAAATTATGAGGGCCATAAAAAAAATAAAAATAGATGTAGGCCATATGATATCTATGGGAGCAGTACTTATACCAATAGATGACATGCTGCTATAATTATAAAAATATATGATAAGGAAAATATTTCAATCTTTAAAAGGGATAAAAAATATTTTCCTTATTTTTTTTTAAAAATGGAGAAAAAACATCAAAAAAATATTTTTTAAATAAGTTAAAAAAGATTATTCGTTAAAAAGTTGTAAATAAAAAGGGAAAAATGATATAATTAAATAAGTTAAAAAAGTTGCTAAAAAAACGAAAACTTTTTTTTGAAAAGTTAAAAAAGTTGGGTATATTATTGGTAACAGAAAGAAGAGAACCTAAAAAGAGGAATGTGAAAATGCAGAAACTAAATACGACAGATTATAAAGTCATGGAAAAAATAATGAAAAATTCCAAAATATCCAGAACAGATTTGGCAAAATATTTGGAACTGACACCTGCAGCAATTTCCAAAATAATAAAAAAGTTACTCTCCTATAATCTCATAATTGAAAAAAATACACTTTTTTCAACAGGTGGCCGGCCTAGAGTAACCCTGGCAATCAACAAAAACTATAAAAAAATAATAGGTGTTAATTTGGGAGCCGGGTTTATAAACATTGTTGAAAGTAATCTGAACGGAGAAATAATAGGGATAACTGAAAGGAAATTTGCATTTAAGGGACAAGAAAAGGTTCTTGAGCTGCTGGATGAGGAGCTTACAAAAGCCCTCAGTAAATATGATATGAAATCTGTAATCGGAATAGGTCTTGCAACTCATGGAGTTGTTGACAGGAAAAAAGGTACAGTAATAGTTTCCCCTCATTTCAAATGGAGAAAGCTGGAATTGAGAAAGGAACTTGAAAAAAAGTACAATCTTCCTGTAATAGTTGAAAATGATGTGAGATCGATGCTGATTGCCGAACATAATTATGGCCATGCCAAAGATATGAAAAACTTCATATTCCTGTATATTAAAAATGGAATAGGAGCGGCAATTTTCCTAAATGGAAAAATCTTTGAAGGAAGTAATTATGGAGCTGGAGAAATAGGCCATTTCATAGTAAATGAACATTCGAATATACAGTGCCGTTGCGGGAAATACGGTTGCCTTGAAACTGAATGCTCAGAACAGGTGCTCGTAAATAAAGTAATGTGGAAACTGGAAGAGGATGAGAAAAAGGAAATGGGTAAAAATCTGGATATATCAACTGTTTACAGTAAAGCCAAGGAGAAAGAGGAACCTTACTATTCCATTATTAAAGATGCTATATACCATACAGGAAAAGTAATGGGGAATGTACTTAATATGCTTGATGTCAATAACATTATAGTAGCTGGAGACATTACAGCAACGGGAGATCTCTTCGTAAGGAATTTTAAAAAGGGAATAGATACCATGCTTCTTGAAGAATTCAACAAAAAGATAAAGGTAAGTACAACAAAGCTTGATAATATGATAGGAGTTTACGGTGCTGTTTCACTTATAACAAGTAATTTATTTGAAGGGGAAAAATTAATTAAGGTAAAGTAGTTAATAAAGCAGTTAATGGTGTTTCAGGTAGTTTATGATACTCAGGCAACTTAGTTAGGTAATAAAAAAAATTATATAGAGGTGAAGAAATGAAAAAGATTTTATGGTTAATGTTAGCAATGGTAATGTTGCTATCATGCGGTGGAGAAAAGAAAGCTGACGGAGCGGCGGCAGGAGGAGACAAACCTGCAGAAGGTAAAAAAATTAAAATTGGAGTTACTATCTACAAATATGATGATAACTTCATGGCAACATTGAGAAAAGATCTTGAGGCATTTGCTAAGGAAGATGCAAATATAGAATTAATCATGAACGATTCTCAAAACAGTCAGGCAACACAGAATGAACAGGTAGATGCACTTCTTTCAAAAGGTGTAAACGTATTAGCAATCAACTTAGTTGACCCGGCAGCAGGCCAAACAATTATTGACAAAGCAAAAGCTGCAAATGTACCAGTGGTATTCTTTAACAAAGATCCAGGAACAGAAGCATTAAAAACTTATGACAAAGCTTACTATGTTGGAACAAAACCTGAAGAATCAGGAGTAATTCAAGGACAATTAATTGAAAAAGTATGGAAAGCACATCCAGAATTAGACTTAAACAAAGACGGTGTTATCCAATACGTTATGCTTAAAGGAGAACCTGGACACCCTGATGCAGAAGCAAGAACAGCTTATTCAGTAAAAGAATTGAATGACAAAGGAATCAAAACAGAAAAATTACAGGAAGATACAGGAATGTGGGATGCAGCTCAGGCAAAAGATAAAATGGATGCATGGCTTGCCGGACCTACAGGTTCTAAAATAGAAGTTGTAATTTCAAACAATGATGGTATGGCTTTAGGTGCTTTAGAAGCTTTAAAAGCTCACCAGAAAAAATTACCTGTATTTGGAGTAGATGCGTTACAGGAAGCTTTAACATTAATCGAATCAGGAGAATTAGCAGGAACAGTATTGAATGACGGAACAAACCAGGCAAAAGCAGTTCTGGAACTTTCAAGAAACTTAGGTAATGGAAAAGATCCTGTTGAAGGTACATCATGGAAATTAGAAGAAAAAGCAGTTAGAGTTCCTTATGTAGGTGTAGATAAAGAAAATTTGGCACAATTTAAAAAATAATTGAATAATTAATAGTTGAATTGTATACCGTAAATAAAAGACTTTATCGAATTTTATTTACGGTATCTTTATTTCGGAAGAGGTGAACAGATGGAAAATTCTCAAAATAGACATGAATATGTATTGGAAATGGAAGGAATCAGCAAGGAATTTCCTGGGGTAAAAGCACTTGATAATGTTACATTGAAGATACGTCCCAACAGTGTTCATGCACTTATGGGAGAAAACGGTGCAGGAAAATCGACACTAATGAAATGTCTTTTCGGAATATATAAGAAAGATACAGGAGAAATATCACTGGAAGGACAGAAAATAGAGTTTAAAAATTCGAAGGATGCACTTGAAAGAGGTGTTTCAATGGTGCATCAGGAGTTAAATCAGGTTACACAGAGAAATGTAATGGATAATATATGGCTTGGAAGATATCCTAAAAAAGGTTTATTTATAGATGAAGATAAGATGTATAAAGATACGAAGGAAATATTTGCAAAACTGGATATAGATATAGATCCTAGAACGAAAGTAAGCAGACTTTCTGTTTCGCAGATGCAAATGCTTGAAATTGCAAAGGCGGTTTCATATGATTCAAAAGTATTGATTTTAGACGAACCTACTTCATCCCTGACAGAAAATGAAGTAAAACATCTTTTCAAGATAATAAGAAAACTTCAGGGAAATGGTATTGGAATAGTGTATATTTCACATAAAATGGAAGAAATAACAGAAATATGTGATGAAATTACAATACTTAGAGATGGAAAATGGGTTACTACAGAAAAAGTAAAAGATCTTACAACAGATCAGATAATAAACCTTATGGTGGGAAGAGATCTGACAAACAGATTCCCTGATAAAACAAATAAGCCGGGAGAAGTTATACTGGAAGTTGAACATCTGACAGCAAAAAGACCTAAGTCAATAGAAGATGTATCCTTTACATTGAGAAAAGGAGAAATATTAGGAATTGCAGGACTTGTAGGTTCAAAGAGAACTGACATAGTGGAAACGTTATTTGGAGTTATTGAGAAAAAATCAGGAACAGTAAAAATACATGGTAAGGAAGTAAATATAAAAAATCCTAAGGAAGCTACTAAAAATGGATTAGCACTTATAACTGAAGAAAGACGTGCTACGGGAATTTATTCAATGCTGGATATAAAATTTAATTCAATTATTTCCAATACTAGAAATTATAAGGCGTTATTGGGACTTTTGGATAACAGTAAAATAGAAAAAGATACAAAATGGGTTATTGACAGCATGCACGTAAAGACTCCGTCGCAAAAGACACATATAGGAAGCCTTTCAGGAGGAAATCAGCAGAAAGTAATAATAGGAAGATGGCTGCTTACAGCACCTGAAATACTTCTTATGGATGAGCCTACGAGGGGAATAGACGTAGGTGCGAAGTTTGAAATATACCAGTTAATGATAAATCTGGCCGAAAAAGAAAAGGGTATTATTATGATTTCTTCAGAAATGCCTGAACTGCTGGGAGTAACAGACAGAATACTAGTCATGAGTAATGGTAGAGTGGCAGGTATAGTAAATACCGCTGAAACTTCTCAGGAAGAAATATTAAAATTAACGGCTAAATATTTATAGGGAGGCAAAAATGGCAGAGAAAGTTGTAAAAGAAAATAAGAAATCTTTTGATTTGAAAAATCTGATATTAAATGGAGGAATTTATCTGGTACTTCTATTACTGTTAATTCTAATAGTAATGAAGGATCCTACGTTTTTAAGCTTATTAAATATACAGAATATTCTGACACAGTCATCAGTAAGAATAATAATAGCTCTTGGAGTTGCAGGACTTATCGTAACACAGGGAACAGATTTGTCAGTAGGAAGACAAGTTGGTATGGCGGCACTTATATCGGCAACATTGCTTCAGGCTATGACAAACGTAAATAAAGTTTTTAAAGGATTACCAACATTACCTATACCTGTAGTTCTACTTCTTGTAGTAGTTATTGGTGCCTTAATAGGGTTAATAACAGGACTTATAGTTGCAAAATTAAATGTAGTACCTTTCGTTGCAACAATGGGGACAATGGTAATAGTTTACGGGATAAACTCGTTATACTTTGACTTTGTAGGGGCATCACCTGTAGCAGGATTTGACAGAAAATATTCACTGGTGGCTCAGGGGGCATTATTCCAGATTGGACAGCTTAGACTTTCTTATCTGATAATATATGCTGTAATTGCAATTGTATTTATGTGGACATTGTGGAATAAAACAGTATTTGGTAAAAACCTGTTTGCTGTAGGGGGAAATCCTGAAGCGGCAAGAGTATCAGGAGTTAACGTTGCAAAAACAATACTTATCGTATATATGTTATCAGGGGTAATGTATGCAATAGGAGGATTCCTTGAAGCGGCACGTATAGGATCTGCAACAAACAACCTTGGATTCATGTATGAAATGGATGCCATTGCGGCGTGTGTTGTTGGAGGAGTTTCATTCAGTGGAGGAGTAGGTAAGATTTCAGGAGTAGTTGCAGGAGTTATAATTTTCACACTGATTAACTATGGACTTACTTATATAGGAATAAGCCCTTACTGGCAATATATTATAAAAGGTATCATCATAATAACAGCAGTTGCTATAGATGTATTGAAATATAGAAAAAATAAATAAAGATTCCATATCTAGTTTATATATTATTTAAAGAGGATAAAATTTCATAATAAAAAGAATTTTATCCTTTTTATTATGATTTTAAATAGGCAAAAAGATAAAATTTTGAATAAATATAAATAAACTGAATTATTTGAAAATAAATAGTTTTTACATAGATAGTTACAGTTGTTTTTTTGAATTTTATTTGATATACTATATACAAACTAATATTAAATTAGGAGGAAAAAATGGGAAAACAAATATTGAAGGTCCGGTAAAATAAAAATAAATATAATAGACACAGTAAATTAGATAATAAAAATAAATATATAGATAAGGAGAAGAAATGACTAATAATTTGAAGAAACTCGAACAAGATTTAAGAGCATTAGCAAAAAGATGTAAAAATATCAGTTATACAAAAGGATTGCTTCTAAGCTTTTTAATACTGGGATTGCTGTCATTTTCAGAAGGATTGACATCGCCTGAAATAAAAAGTACTGAAAGCTCAATAAATCAGGCAAGAAAAGAATTGAATACTTCAATTAGTGACATGAAAACACTCTTCAGGGAAGCTAAAAGAGAAAATGATAAGCTTCTGAAGGGATCTAATCTGGAACTGATTCAACTGATGGAACAGGGAGATCAGGTTGTAAAATCTCCATGGAGTTCATGGCAATATGGAATGAACTATTTTTATAGTAACTGGAGAGGAACATATAAAGGAAAAGGAGATAAAAAGGAAAAATATCCTTATGAAGGGATATATAGAAGAAGTAATGATTTATTCCTGAGATCGATATCTCCTAACAGTAGAAACTACAGCAGATATGTTACAAGAGTATATGATGATCCGCTGCATTCAGCAACTACATCAACAATAGGATTATCAAATGCATCATGGGGAATAGAATCATCAGTATTTGATCAGGAACCTGTGACTACATTGAATCTGCTTGCAACAGTAAGACCTAAGGAAATAAAAAAACAGGCACCAGTGGTAAATCTTGGAACAATAGAAGGGCCTGAGGAAATAAGTTTCAGTATTAATCCTCCTGAAGTGGAAATAAGTACTCCAACAATAAGAGAAGTGAGTTTTAATCCAGTGACACCTGTTACAACTACTTTACCAGGGTTCCTATCTTTTAATATGAAAATGAACTCTTTCTGTGATGGAATAAACTCTACAAATTGTGATACAGCCTATATTGAAGGGAAAAGAGTAACTGACTCTGAGATTGCTTCAGTGGAAGATATACTAGATAAAAAGACAAATGCGGCTTCAGGATATGTATGGGGAAATGACAGCAATAAACCTGCTGTTATGAAAAACAGTGCAGGTAAACCATTTAAAATCTATTTTGATGTTACAGAAGGTAAAAATGTAACTGTTACTAAAAATCTTGTAATAGATTCATCAGCATATAGGAACGATACGGATACAAATTTAATTTTAGGAAATACTTCTTTAAATAATAAAAGTGGTAACCAAACTGCATATTTTCTTTTAGGTGGTTCAAGAATCGGTTCATTGGATGCGAAGAATGGAAGTATAACAAATAATGCAAAAGTAAGTTTGGCAGGACCTTATGTTACTGCATTTGAAATACAGACAAATAATGGAGCAGGTACTAGAGAAATAAAAAATACTGGAGAAATAAATGATGAAATTGAGAAAATAGGATACAGAGGTCCGAATGGTCTGGGAGGAATTAAAGTTCCAGTAAAAATTAACAATAGATACTATTATGAAGGAACAAATGTAGAAATAACAGCAAATGATATGAACTATAATGGAACATCAGTTAATGGAGTAGATCAAGAAAATACACCAGGAAGTTTTGGAAATGGTATAGGTGGATTCGCAAGAGGAGCAGATACAGGTTATTTTGATGCAAATGGAATAGCCAGAAGTAACTATGATAACGGTGGCTATATGGGGTATAAAATTGGACTATTACTGACTCATGAAGATGTAGATAATGGTTCAACGGGAATAAACAAGTTAACAAATACTGGAAAAATAAATTTTTCAGGAAGTAATTCAATAGGAATGCAGGTTGATGCTGAAGGTTCAACACCAAATGTACAGGTACTTAATTCTGGTAATGGTTCAATATCTATTTCAGGAAGAAGTTATGGTATGAAATGGGACTCAAGAGTACATGGAAATAGTACACTTGAAAATGCAGGAAGTATAACTACTGGTGGTGGATACAGTGCCGGAATAGCTGTGATTGAGCAACAAGGAAAAACAGGAACAGATTCAATACGGGCATATCAAGGAAAAGTAAAAAATACAGGAGGAATAACTGTAAATGGTTCTAACAGTATAGGGATGTATCTTAAAGTGAATGCTCAAGATAATATTACAAATACTGGAACTATAAATGTAAATGGAACAGCAAATATTGGAATGAGAGTTGACAAAGGAAGTGTAACAACAGATGCAACAGGAGATCCTTCTGCTATAAATAAAAGTAATATAGTTGTAAAAGGGACAGCAAATATTGGAATGGTTTCCAATGGTGCAAGTAAAGCTCAAAATACAGGAGGTACAATAACTTTAACTGGAACAACAGGAAACAGTGCCGGAATGTATGCAACAGGTGGAGGAACTGTAGAAAATACAGGTACTATTACAGGAAGTGGATTAACAGACACAACAGGAATATCAGTTGATACAGGATCTACAGGAACAAGTTCAGGAAATATTAGTTTGTCTGGAAGTAGAATAGCAGGAGTCTATAATGCAGGAACATTTACCATAACAGGTGGAAATGTTACAACTAATGGAACTGGAGCATCAATTTATGCAAAAGGAACTGTAAATACTGACATTAAAGCAGGAACTATAACATCATCTGGAGGTTCAGTTGGACTTTTTGCAGATGATACATCTACTATAAATTTGGGAACTACTACAACAGCTCCTACACTAGTAACAAATTCCGGAGGATTAATGTTCTATAACAATCCTACTTCTTCTGCAGGAGCACAGACAAATAAATTTAATTTATTACATGATGTTAGTGGGACAGTAAATTCTGGGGGACTTGCATTTTATTTGAAAGATGTGAATACTGCAACTCAATTAAAAACAGCTTTAGACAATATGATTCTTAATAAAGATTTGATACTATCTTTAAAAAATGGAAGTTACTTGTTTACTGTAAAAAATAGTTCAATAGGAGCAGGAACTGAAATGAAATTATCTGAGTTACCTGGAGTAACAACATCAGGACTTACTTCTGTAGGAACTCGTGTAAAAATAGATAATGCAACTAGTGGGAATGACTATAAAATTTTGAAAATAACAGGTGGAAATATTCTTGTAGATGAGGATGTGAATTTGGAAACGGTTACTGATAAGTATAGAAGAATAGATAAAGAGTCTTCAAGTATAAAAGTAGCTTCAAGTAAAAAAATAGAAGGGACATCAGCAAATCAGGTTGCAATTGGTCAGAGAAACACAATTACTGCCAATGCGGCTGACATGAAACTTATAAATGAAGGTACTATAAAACTTGATGGAAATAAATCAACAGGAATAGCTGGAGAAACAGGTACTATAGAAAATAAAGGAATAATTAATGTAAATGGAGTAGAAAGTACAGGATTATATGGAGCAGACGGTTCTGTAATAACAAATGATACTGCAGGAAAAATTAATATAGGAAGTAAGGGAGCAGGGATACTTGCACAAAATGATTTGGATGGTACTTTAAAAACTACAGGAAAAATAACCGTAGAAAATAAAGGTGATATTACAGCTAATTCAAATGGTGTAAAGACTATAGGAATTTATGCTGACAATGCAAATAAATCAGTTGGGTCAACAGTAAAGCATACAAGTGGAAATATAGACTTATTAAATGCAAAAGGAAGTTTAGGGATATACACAAATAGTCTTGGACTGACGTCTTCAGGAAACATAAAAGTCGGAGATGAAAGTGCAGGAGTAAATGCTGTTAACTCTACAACAGTAGTTTCAGGAGGAAATGTTGAAGTAGGTACAAAATCTATAGGATTTATTTTAGAAGGTATTGGAAAAACATCAACAACTACTTTTGATGGGCAGGCTGCGGGAACACTGAAAATAAATGGACCAAATTCAGTAGGATATTATCTTGTAAATGCAGATGCAAATACAACTACAAACTTTAAAGATAATCTTGCATTTAATCCAGGAAACAATAAATATACTTATATCTATATAAAAGGAAACAGTGCAACAGACAAAAGTAAACTTGTTTACAATCAAGCAGGAAAAACTATAGATACAGATGGTTCAGTATTCATATTTGGTAAAGATTCTGATATAAAACTTGATACAGCATTTACTTTAACAAGTGCAAAAGATAAAGTTGTAGCTGCATATCTGAAAAATTCAGGAACTTTGACAAATGAAGGTTCCATCGACCTTTCAGGAGACAAAGCAGTTGCATTGTACGGAGAAGCTGGAGGAGCCCTTGTAAATAACAATATTATAAAAGTAGGAACAAACGGTGTCGGAATTTACAATAAAGGAGCAACTACAGGAGAAAATGGTGCAAATGGAGTAATAACTCTTAATGGAGATTATGGAATAGGAATGCGTTCTGAAAATGCTACTGGAAATATTGAAAACAAAGGTAAAATAGAAAGCTCAAAATTGAGGGCAGTAGGAATGTCATCAAGCAATGGTTCAAATGCCGTGACAAACAGCAGAACTATAGAACTTTCAGGACAGGAATCAATAGGACTTCATACTGATAATAAAGGGACAGCAGGGCATGCAGTAACAAATACTGGAACAATAACTCTTGTGGATGCAAATGACGAGGATAAACCTAATATTGGTATATATTCAGAACACTCAAGTGATGTAATAGTAAACAACGGAAAAATAGAAGCAGGAAAGAATACTTTAGGAATTTACGGAAAAGCTGGTGGAAACATAACTCTTGGTGCTTCTTCTGAAACAAAGGTTGGAGATAATGGAGTTGCTGTATTCTCAACAGGTGGAGATATTACTATTGCAAATGGAGCGAAACTTGAAACAGGAGCAAACAACGGAGTAGGAGTATATTATTCAGGAAGCAATGGAACAATTACAAATAATACTGATAAAATTACAATAGGAGATAAATCGTTTGGATTTGTAATAAAAGGTGGAACAAATAATAAATTCTTCAGTAACAGTACAGGAACTGTAGACTTGCCTGATAATTCAGTATACTTATACTCAGCTGATACTACAGGAACTACTTCAACTGTAAAAAATTATACAAACCTTAGAACTACAGGTGGAGAACTTGCTTATGGAATCTATACTAATGGTGGAGGAGAAAACTATGGTAATATGGATATGACTCAAGGAAAAGGTCATGTTGGAATATACAGCTACCTGCCACATCCTACCGGAGCGGTTCCTGCTACAGTAACTCCTAATGTATTTGTAAATCATGGAAGAATAGATGTTTCAGCTTCAGACTTGACAGTAGCTACTGACCAGAAAAATGGAATTGGAATGGCTGCAGGATATGTAAAACAGAGAACTCAGGTTGAAAATGTACTTGATGCCAGTGGAAATGTTGTAATAGATCCACTTACAGGAGCTCCTAAAACAGAAACAAAAATATATAGAGATGTAATAGGACTTGGAAATATTGAAAACCGTGGAGTAATATCAGTAACAACACCTAACAGTATAGGAATGTATGCAGGAGGAAAAGGTTCAATAGCTAAGAACTACGGAAGAATAGAATTAAGCGGAACAGATCTTAATGTAGGTATGTTCCTTGAAGACGGAGCTGAAGGATATAACTATGGAACTATAACAACAGTAGGAACTGGAAATGTTGAGCAAGTTGGAGTTGCAGTTCTGAGAGAAGCTAAATTCCATAACTATGGAACAGTAAATATTGATGCAGAAGATGGAATAGGAATAGCAATCGGAGGTAAACTGACACTTGTAAACAGAGGAGAATTTACAATATCCGGTAACAAGAAAACTGCTACAATGCATAACGGAACAGGAAATGTAACTGCTTCAGGAGAAGGAGCTGTGGCAATTGCAACAATATCTGATGATTCAAAAATAATGGGAGTACTTCCTGTAAATCAGGTAGGAATAGTACCTAAAGAAGGAACATATGATGCAGTTGTTACTTATAATGGAGTTGAAGTTCCTAATGTTCAGACAGTTGATGTAATACCTGAACTTGCACGTGGAAAAACTACAATTCCTACAGCACCTATAGGAATATATTTGGATACAACAGGAGTAAATGCAACAAGACCTGTAAATAATTTAGGATTACTGTCTGCAACCGGTATAAAATATGCAGATTTAATTATAGGAACTGAAGCTGCAGAACAGACAAATGAAAAATACTTGAAATTAAGTAAAGATCTTATAGCACCTTACAATGACATGATATTAGAGGCTCAAAGACAAGGATTAAGAAGATGGCAGATATATTCAAGTTCATTGACATGGATGGCTAAAGCAGTACAGAACAAGAATACTCAAGTAATAGAAAATCTATATCTAGTTAAAGTTCCTTATACTGTATGGGTAGGACAACAATCTACACCAATAAATTCAACTGATACATTTAACTTTGCAGAAGGACTTGATCAGAGATATGGAGTGGAAGCACTTGGTACAAGAGAAAGAAAACTGTTTGAAAAACTGAATTCAATAGGAAATAATGAACACATACTTCTGTCACAGGCATTTGATGAAATGATGGGACACCAGTATGGAAATACACAACAAAGAATGCAGGCTACAGGAAGTATTCTTGACAAGGAATTTACTCACTTGAAAAACGAATGGGATAATAAATCAAAACAATCTAATAAAATAAAAACATTCGGATCAAGAGGAGAATATAAAACTGATACAGCAGGAATAATCGATTATACAAACGATGCTTATGGAGTAGCTTATGTTCACGAAGATGAAACAATAAAACTTGGAAATAGTTCAGGATGGTATGCAGGAGCAGTACATAATAGATTTAAACTAAAAGATATAGGAAAATCAAAAGAAAATACAACAATGCTAAAACTTGGAGTGTTCAAAACAATGTCGCCTTCATCAGACCACAATGGAAGCCTACAGTGGACAATATCAGGAGAAGGATATGCTTCTATAAGTGATATGCATAGAAGATATCTTGTTGTAGATGATATATTTAGTGCAAAATCTACATACTACACTTATGGAGTGGCACTGAAAAATGAACTTTCCAAAGAATTCAGAACAAGTGAAAGAACAAGTATTAAACCATATGGAAGCTTGAAACTTGAATATGGAAGATTTAATGGAATAAAGGAAAAAACAGGAGAAATCAGACTTGAAATTCAAAGTAATGATTATCATTCAATCAAACCTGAATTAGGAATAGAATTTAAATATAAACAACCTATGGCAGTAAAAACAACATTTGTAACTACATTAGGACTGGCTTATGAAAATGAGCTTGGAAAAGTAGGAGATGTAAACAATAAAGGAAGAGTAAGATTTACAACGGCTGACTGGTTTGGTATAAGAGGAGAAAAGGATGACAGAAAAGGAAACTTTAAGGCAGACTTGAACCTTGGAATAGAAAATCAAAGAGTAGGATTTACATTGAATGCAGGATATGATACAAAAGGTAAAAATGTAAGAGGTGGAATAGGATTTAGAGCTATTTACTAGTTTAGGAAAAAAATAATACTATCTTAAAAGAAAGAGTGCAGGAACTATATTTTGTTATTTAAAGTATAGTTCCTGCATTTATTTATGTGTTTATTACTAGATAATCTAGTTTTTTAATAAAAGTAAAACTTTGAAGAAAATGATTGAAAAAATTTCATTTTTAAGATATAATTATAACGAAAATAAATGAGTAAACTAAGGAAATTTTAAAGTTATATTTAGTACATAATATGAAGGATAACAGTATAAAAGGAAGTTATCAGAGCCACTTAAGTTATATAAGTTTAAATATTCTAAGGTCTATGAAAAGGAGAGAAATTGAAGATGACAAATAATTTAAGAGGAATAAGGAAAGGGTTGTGTGCATTTGCAAAAAAATGTAAAGGATTTAAATATACAGATTCAGCATTGATTACATTTTTGATTACAGGTGCAGTAAGTGTTTCAAGTAATCTGTTTTCAGCTGAAAAAGATGGAAATATAGAAAAGCAGAAGCAGATACTTTCCACAGATATAAAGGACTTTAATGTTCTTATAAAGGAAGCTAGGAAAGAAAATAATAAACTGCTGAAAAATACAAATCTTGAACTTGTTAAGCTTATGGAACAAGGAGACCATGTGGTAAAAGCTCCTTGGAGCAGTTGGCAATTTGGGGCTAATTATATGTACAGCAAATGGAATGGTACATATAAAGGGAAAGGAGATAAAGCTGAAAAATATTCTTATGAAGGTATATTTGCTAGAAGTTTAAATTCATTTGAAAGAGTTGTTTCTCCTTTAAGTGAAAAATATGAAAGTTTAGAGTTTTCTACAAATAAATACTCAGCTTTAACAAGTTCTAGAAGAGGACTAGCTTCAGGTTATGGATTAACAGGTGTAGAAAGAAAACAAGAACCACTAGTTTCAATAGAAATTAATGCGGCAGTTAAGCCTAAGACTATACAAAAGACTCCACTTGCATTGAGCATACCTGGAATAAATGCACCTAATGTGCCTATACCAACTATCAATCCAAGTACACCAATAAACTTGGAATTACCACGTCCTAATACACCTAGTAAGGTGGTTGTTATTGCAAAACCTAATGCAGAACCATTTACAGGATATTATTTTGATGGAACATGGAATCATAGAGAGTTAAGAGACAATATTTCTATTTACTCAGGAATAGATCCTACTTCTTTAATAGGAAATATAGATAATAGAAATCCTACTCCTGCAGCAATGACAGGTTCATATAATGGTAGAGCATTTGAAGGAACACGTATAGTAGGGGAAAATAATAGATATACTAATGCTTACTATATAAATAGTCAAACTAATGCAACTAAAATTGAAAATAATACTTTCTATTTAAGAGGGCATTATTCTACAGATAGCTATAATGATAGTAATACTAGAGCACATTTGGGAATATCTAATAATGGGCATAAAATCTATAAAGATGCTCTTGGAAATGGTATTCCAGATGAAGGTGTTGTTGGAGTTCATACAGTGGGAGATTTAAATGTTAAAAATATAGTATTTAATCTATATGGAAGAGCAGGAGCAGTAACTACTGAAACTTGGAGACATGGAATAGTAGATTTAGATAACATAACGGTAAATATGTATAATAGCGACAATATGGGATTCTATAATATGCCGATTGCTAGATATACTTATAAATATTTTAGAACAGGAAAAGAGTGGCGTACTTCAGTTGGAGGTTTTACAGGAAAAGCTAATGTAAATGTATATGGAAAAAATAACTCAGTTTATTTAACAACAGGAATATCATATATGAAACATTGGGAAAATGAAGGATTAATACAATCAGATGGAGCTTCAAATATAGTATATTCAAGTTTTTCTTATGCTCCAACTTTATCTAAACTTGTAAGTCCAACTTCAGTTGACTATTCTAAATATACAAACACAGTAAAATTAGAAAACATTAAGCTATATGGTGATGAAAATATAGGTATGTATTTTGGTAGTAGAATGAAAGGAAATGCTGCTAAAGTACATAGAGAATGGGGAAATGAATTAGAAGGAGTTTATGGTTTTAATAGTAAAGCAGCACATATAGGTATATATCAAGGAGAAATAGATTTTTCTGCAAAAATTGGAGAAAAATTAACAATAAATAATCAAGCTCAACAAACAGCTGAAGGAAATTTAAACAATGCAGGTTATACTAACGAAACAGTTGATGGTGCTGTAGGAATTTTCTCAGAAAGTGGTCAAAGAGTTGGAATAGTAGCAAGAGGAGATATCATGGAAGAAACTCCACCACCTCAAGCAACAGTATTAGCTAATGCAGCAGATCCAAAATATAAAAAATGGTTTCTTCATCCTTGGAATCCAGGTACTCAAGAATTATTGCCGGTGGATTATACAAAAATCGGAAGTGCATATAGTTATGCAGTGGGTAATGATTATTCAAAAGACCCTATACATAATCTAGAAGTTGCAAAACTTGATATTAGATTTGGAAAATATTCTAAAAATGGAATTATGGTTTTGTCAAAACAAGGAACTGTAATTGATGTAGGTAAAAATACTTCTAATCTTCATATTACTGGAGTAAGTTCAGATATTACTGATGGTATCAATGGTGCTAATACTCTTGAAGCAGATGCTTCAACTGGAACTATAGTGGCTTATGCAGAAGGAACTTGGGATCAGCTAAAACATAGATATGGAAGTGAAGATGCAAGAATTGCTCAAAATGATGCTGATGCAGTGGCTATAAATAATGGAGCTGCTAGAAAAGCATTGACAGATGCAACTGCTACAACAGCTGCTAAACTACAAGGACTAGGTTCTGAAATAAATATCAATCCTAATGTAGTGCTAGCTTCAAAAGAAGGTATAGCATATATGGGAGATAACCAAGGTATAGTCAATGCAATGGGAACAACAGAAGCTGTTAACTATGGTTCAATAATTGCCTATGGTAAAAATAAGGGACAAGTTACTGTAAATGGAGCAGTTACAGCAATAGATAAAAATACAGTTTCTGAAGCTAATAAATTTAAGAATATAGGAGCTTTCGCAGAAGCTGGAGGAAAAGCTGAACTAAAAGGAGCAGTTACTATAAATGGAATAGGAGCCTTTGCTAAAGGAACAGGTTCAGAAGCAATATTATCTTCAACAAATAATGATATAGTAATAAATGCTGGAACTGTTGGAGGAATGGTTGCAACAGATAATGGATATGCTAAGTTAAATGGTGGAACTATCAATGTAACAAAAGATAATTCCAGACTTTTCTATGCAGATGCAACAGGAAAAATAGATTTTACAAGAGCTACTGCTATAAATGTTTCAAAAGGAATAGTACTTCCTCATGAAGAAAGTAATACAGCTTTCTATAATAGTAACGTTTCAACAGCAGCAGGGGTAACTCCTACAAAATATAATGGTATGGGAAATGTAACTATAAATCTTCTAAGTGATGATGTAGTTTTAAGAACTGTTGACAACCATGCACCTGAAACTTGGACTGGTGGAGCAAATTTTGAAACTAATGTTAAGAATATAATGAAATATTCAGTCTTAAATAAGAATGGACATACATATAAGGCATACTATACTAATGGAGAATTTAAAATTGCAGTAAACATTAATCGTGATGATACAACTGATGTATTTAACGGTATAGTTATGGGAAATGAAAAAGTTACAATTGATAATGGAATTTCTATTACATCTAATGCAGGAAAAGGTTTAGCACAAGCTGCCTTAAAAAATACTGTAGATAATACTAAGACTGCATATATAAATAATGGAACTGTAAGTATAACGGGAGCAAGTGCTGGAAGTATAGGACTTAAAGTTGACCATGGAACTATTGAAAATAATAGTTTAGTTAGTATGAATGATGGAATAGGTCTATATGGAAGCAGTGGAAGTAAAATTTCAAACAATGCAAATGGAAAAATTAGTATAAGTTCTCCAAGTCAACATGGAATAGGAATAGCAGGTTTCCTTACAGGAACTGCTGCTCAGGAATATGGAACAGATAAACTGATTAGCAACCTAATAGCAACAAGTGGAGGAAATCTTCCTAATACTATAAAAACAATAGATATTACTAATGATGGAGAAATTGAAATTTCAGGAAAAGCTGTAGGGATCTATGCTGACAATACAAGTACGATAGCTGGATTTAATAATCATGTTACAAAAGAAAATGCAGTTGTAAATAATAACGCTTCTTTAAGCTTTGGAGATGACAGTGTAGGAATTTATGCTAAAAAAGCAATAGTTAATTTAAGAGGAACAGGAACAAATGATATCTCTGTTGGTAAAAATGGAATAGGAGTTGCTGCAGAAGATTCAACTGTAAATCTCTTGACAGACTATGGTTTCCAAATAAAAGACAATGGTGTAGGACTTTATGCTAAAAATACAGATACATCTACTGGAACTATGAATGTAAAGTATACAGGAGCAAATGCAGCAGGTGTAGTAGGAACAGGGGCATATTTTGAAATGACAGGAAGTCCTATAACTAATAAATTAAATATCAATGTGGAAAATGTTCCAAATGCTACAGAAGGAATGATAGGAATCTATGCTAAAAATGGTAATTTTACTAATGAAGGAAATGTAAAAATAACTAATACAAATACCTTAGGTTTTGGTATTATATCTTCAGGAACAGATGTAACAAATAAAGGAGATATTACTTTAGAAGATTCTTTAAATCCGACTAAACCCAATATTGGAATGTATACAGCAGGGTCATCTCCTTTAAGAAACATGGGAAAAATTACTGTTGGTAAAAATGGAATAGGAATTTATGCTAAGAATTTCTCTAATGGAGATTCAGCTACTTTACCAAACAGCACAATAGAAGTTGGAGAAAATGGAATAGGAGTTTACACAGAAAGTGGAAATGGTCATCTTGAATCTGGAAGTATAAAAGCAGGAAAAGATGGAGTTGGAGTATATGTTGCAGGAAATGGTGGAACTATAACAGCAGCAAATACATTTAATATGACTCTTGGAGATGGTTCAAGTGATGCTGATAAAGGAGCTTTTGGTTTTGTTAACGTAGGTTCAAATAACAAGATTTACAGTGATATATCAAATGTTAACCTACAAAATAACTCTATATATATCTACTCAAAAGATACAAGTGGAACTTCAGCAAATCCACAAATTATAAATAATACTAATATCACTGCTACTGGAAAGAATAACTATGGAATCTATTCAGCAGGTTATACTGTTAATAATGGAAATATGAATCTGTCAGCAGGAACTGGAAATGTAGGAGTATATAGTGTTAATGGAGGAACTATAGAAAATAGAAGTGGGGCAATCACTGTAGGTGGTTCTGTTCCTGTAAATGATGAGTATGGAATAGCTATGGCGGCAGGTTATACTTGGACAAAGAAAGATTTACTAAAACCTGTTTCCCAAAGACCTGTCCAAACTACTGGAAATATAATTAATAGAGGAACTATTAATGTAAATGGCCAATACAGTCTAGGAATGTATGCCAGTGGAAATGGCTCTACTGCTAAAAACTATGGAACTATCAACTTAAATGCAAATAATACAACAGGAATGTACTTAACTGATAAAGCAGTTGGTCATAACTATGGAACAATAACAAATGCTGCAGGAGTAAAAGATGTTACAGGAGTTGTTGTAAAAAATGGTGCTAAATTTATAAATGAAGCTACAGGGGTAGTAAGCTTAAATGCTACCAATGCCCTAGGTGTTTTAAGAACTAAAGATGAAGGAGAAACTTTAGGAGTTATTGAAAACTATGGAACTTTTAATATCACAGGAGATGGTTCAGAGGTAGAAAAAGTTTCTGAATCTAAAGATTTAAATAAGAGTCTAGGAAAAGGTAAGGATAAAATTTCTATAGATGTACCAGCAGGAGCAACAACAGGAACTATTAAATTAGGAGATATAGTTCAAAGTCCAGAAATTGTAGAAACAAAGAGATTGGAATTAGAAGAAACACAAGTATCTACAATAGGTATGTATATAAATACATCAGGAGTTAAATTTACAAAACCTATAACAGGTCTAAGTGAATTAAGTCAATTAAGAAAAGCTGACTTAATTATAGGAGCTGAAGCTGCTCAAAGCACAACAGCTAAATATATACAAGTTGGTAAAACTATACTAGATCCATATAATGATACTATATTGAATAATCCACAAATAAATAAATGGAGTATTTACTCAGGTTCATTGACATGGATGGCTAATATAGGACAAAACCAAGTTAATGGAACTATAGAAAATGCTTACTTAGCTAAGATACCTTATCCTGTATTTGCAAAAGATAAAAATACTTATAACTTTACAGATGGACTGGAACAAAGATATGGAGTTGAAGGAATAGGAAGTAGAGAAAATGCATTATTCCAAAAATTAAATACTATAGGAAATAATGAAGAAGTTTTACTATTCCAAGCATTTGATGAAATGATGGGACATCAATATGCAAATGTACAGCAGAGAATCAATGAAACAGGAAATACTTTAGACAAAGAGTTTAAATATCTTAAAAACGAGTGGAGAAATCCAACAAAAGATAATAACAAAATCAAAGTATTTGGTATGAAAAACGAATACAGAACAGATACAGCGGGAATAATAGACTATACAAGTGATGCTTACGGAGTAGCTTATGTTCATGAAAATGAAGCAATAAAACTTGGAAACAGCTCAGGATGGTATGCAGGGGCAGTAACAAACAGATTCAAGTTTAAGGATATAGGAAAATCAAAAGAAAATCAGACTATGTTAAAGGCAGGAATCTTTAAAACAATGTCACCAATGACAGACCATAACGGTTCATTAAGATGGACAGTTGCAGGGGATGTATTTGTAGGAAGAAATGAAATGAAACGTAAATTCCTGGTGGTAGATGAAGTATTTAATGCCAAATCAGATTATACTTCATACGGAGCGGCACTTAAGACAGATTTAGGGTATGATATAAGAATGAGCGAAAGAACCCATTTAAGACCTTATGGATCATTGAAGATGGAATATGGAAGATTTAATGATATAAGGGAAGATGATGGAGAAATAAGACTGGAGGTTGAAGGAAACGACTATTTCTCAGTAAAACCTGAAGTTGGACTGGAATTCAAGTATGTACAGCCTTTAGCAGTAAAAACCCAGTTATCAGTAGGATTAAGTGCGGCATATGAAAACGAACTTGGAAAAGTAGGAGATG
>NZ_KI272861.1:46008-57085 GCF_000469505.1 Leptotrichia sp. oral taxon 215 str. W9775
TATCGGAATAGACAACACAAGATTTGGAGTAACATTAAATGCAGGTTACGACACAAAAGGCCACAATGTAAGAGCAGGAGTAGGACTAAGAGTAATATTCTAAAATATTAACATGAATAATTTTAAGAAGGGGCTGTTGCAAATTAAATAGTTGAGTCCCAAAAGAAAAAAGATGCTAAAAAACAATTTTTTGTAGTTTAGCATCTTTTTAAAATTGGTTATTTGTCAAATAGTGTTGATAAATAAAAGTTGTAAAGTAAAGTGTCACTATATGGAAAAAAATAAGAACCATAAAAGTTTTCTATGGTATGATTAATTCACCACAAACAATCAAAGGAGAAAACAGATATGGTTCAAGAACAGTATACAACAAAAAGAAGAAAAGGGCAACACTTAAAATTAATAGAGAGAGGAAAAATAGAAGCACTTCTTAAAATAGGAATACCAAAAGTGAAAATAGCACAGGAACTGGGAATAAGTGTGAGAACCCTCCACAGGGAAATCAAAAGAGGCATGGTGGAGCTTCTGAATACAGATTTATCAACAAGGGAAGTATATTCTGCGGAATTTGCCCAGTCAAAGTATGACAAGGCACAGAAGGGGAAAGAAGGAGAACTTAAGATAGGGAAGAACCTCAAACTGGTAAAATATCTTGAAGATTCGGTGAAACGGGGGAAGAATTCCCCGTATGCTGCACTGGAGCAAGCAAAAAGGGAAGGACAGGAAGTAAACATAGGACTGAAGACACTGTATAACTATATACATAGCGGACTGTTTCTGGAATATAGTGAGGATGACATGCCCTACAGGAAGAGGAGAAAGAAGAAGGTTGAGTTAAGGAAACGTATAAGGAAGCAGGGAGGGAGGAGCATAGAGGAAAGAGATGAAAGGATAGGGGCACGTTTAGAGCATGGGCACTGGGAAGTGGATACAGTATTAGGTAAGAAGGGGACATTGACATGTCTTCTTGTACTGACAGAACGAAAGACAAGGCTTCAGCTGATAAGGAAGCTAGAAAACAGGACAGCATTACATACAGAAGGAAGAATAAAGGGATTAATAGAGGAATATCCAGATTCAATAAAGACACTTACGAGTGACAATAGTAGTGAATTTATGAAGGTTGAAGAGATAGAAGGACTGGGAGTAGGATATTTTTATGCACACAGCTTCAGTTCGTGGGAACGAGGGAGTAACGAAAATAATAATAAGCTGATAAGAAGGTTTATACCAAAAGGGACAGATATAACAGATATAACGGAAGAAGAACTAAAGAGTATAGAGGAATGGATGAATAATTATCCGCGAAAACTTTTTAATGGAAAAAGCTCAAAAGAAATGTATGATATTGAACTGAAACAGTACATTTCATAATATTTCATAAAAAAGTGACATTTACTATTGCAATTTAGCTTTGCAACAGCCCCAAGGTAATTATATTGCCAAAACCATATTTAACTGCTATAATATAGGTGCTTACACTTTAACAGAGAAAGAGGGAGGGCAAAATGGCTGTTAGTTATAAAAAACTTTGGCATATTCTTCTTGATAGAGATATGAAGAAAAAGGAGTTGGAAGCTTTGGCAGGTCTTAGCCATTATGCAATGAGCAAGATGAGTAGAGATGAAAATGTAACAACTGAAGTTCTCGGTAAGGTTTGTGCTGCACTTGATTGCAAGATTGAGGATATCATTGATTTTCTTCCGGATGAAAAATAAGCCTGTTTGTTTAAAATAGGTTTTAGAAAAATTTAAGATATATGGAGGCTTTTACATGAATAAGCAACAGTTAGCCACAAAAATTTGGGAGTCTGCAAATAAAATGCGTTCCAAAATAGAGGCGAACGAATATAAGGACTATATTTTAGGCTTTATATTCTATAAATTCCTTTCTGAAAAGGAAGTAAAGTATTTAAAAAACAATGACTGGACAGATGAATATCTTCCAGAATTAAAAGAGGAAGATAAAGAGACGGTTACCAGCATACAGAAAAATTTAGGATACTTTATATCTTATGAAAATTTATTTTCAACTTGGCTTTCTAAAGGCAAAGATTTTAGCGTTCAGGATGTTCGTGATGCTCTGTCTGCATTTAGTCGTCTAATCAACCCTACTCACAAGAAAGTATTTGATGGTATTTTCGACACATTACAAACAGGACTTAGTAAATTAGGTGATAGTGCAGCTTCGCAGTCAAAATCCATCAGTGATCTTATCTATCTTATCAAAGATATTCCAATGGACGGTAAACAAGGATATGATGTGCTGGGATTTATTTATGAATATTTAATAGAAAAATTTGCAGCTAATGCAGGAAAAAAAGCCGGTGAGTTCTATACGCCACACGAAGTATCCCTTCTTATGTCCGAAATTGTTGCCGAACATCTTAAAAATAGAGAGAAAATTGAGATTTTTGATCCAACAAGTGGTTCAGCCTCACTTCTTATTAACATCGGCAAGAGTGCGTCAAAGTATATCGAGGGAAAAAATAAAATTAAATATTATGCTCAAGAGCTAAAACAAAATACTTATAACCTCACTCGTATGAATTTGGTTATGCGTGGAATTGAAGCAGACAATATTGTCACTCGAAATGGAGATACCTTGGAAGATGATTGGCCGTACTTTGATGAAAATGATCCTACCCAAACATATAATCCGCTTTATGTAGATGCGGTTGTATCAAATCCGCCTTATTCACAAGGCTGGAATCCTTCGGATAAAGAGACTGATCCTCGTTATGCAGGATATGGACTTGCTCCAAAGGGAAAGGCGGATTACGCTTTCTTGCTTCATGACCTTTACCACATTAAACCAGACGGTATCATGAATATTGTTCTTCCACATGGTGTTTTATTCCGTGGTGGAGAGGAAGGAGAAATTCGTAAAAATTTAATTGAAAAGAATAAAATTGACACCATCATCGGGCTTCCTGCAAATATCTTTTACGGCACAGGGATTCCGACCATTGTGATGGTTTTAAAGCAAAAAAGAGTGAATACCGATGTGCTTATTATTGATGCCTCAAAAGGATTTGTAAAAGAAGGAAAGAATAACAAACTAAGAGCATCGGATATTAAGAAAATCGTTGATGTTGTAACTCGTAGAGAGTGTGTAGAAAAATTCTCACGAGTTGTCAGTCGTGATGAGATTAGAAGAAACGACTACAATCTTAACATTCCGAGATATGTTGATTCTTCCGAAAAGGCTGAGTCTTGGGATATTTATGCTTCCATGTTTGGAGGACTGCCTATTTCAGAAATTAACGAGTTGAATGAGTATTGGACAGCATTTCCAAAGCTTAAAACGGCTCTTTTAGAAAAAACATCAGGAGAGTACTCAAGGATTGTTGTTACAGATATAAAAAAAGCAGTTAAGGAAAATGAATGTGTACAGGCATTTGAACAAAGTTTCAAAAATGCTTTTGGAAATTTTGACGACTATTTGTATAACGAATTGATTATAAAAATGGATACACTTGGTATTTCAAAGACAGAGGAAGTTTTATCCTTAGATATTTTTGCAAGATTAAAAGATATTCCTCTTGTAGATAAGTATGAAGCATATCAATTACTTGATGATGATTGGACTAAAATTGCCATAGACTTAGAAATTATCAAGACAGAAGGCTTTGAATCAACAAAAGTCGTTGACCCTAATATGGTAGTCAAAAAGAAAGGAAATTTAGAACAGGAAGTACAGGAGGGTTGGAAAGGACGCATTATTCCTTTTGACCTTGTGCAAAATACATTACTTTTAGACGAAAAACAGGAGATACAGAAAAAAGAAAACAGGCTATCTGAAATTACTTCCAAGTATGAAGAACTTTTTGATATGCTTACCGAAGAAGAAAAAGAGGCAGACTTTGTAAATGAGGATAGCTTTGTATTTGCAGAAGTTAAGAAAGCACTAAAAAATAAAGATATTGAAGTAGAAACAAAGGAAAAATTAAAAGAAGTAGAAGCATTAAACACAGAAGAAAAGGCATTAAAGTCGGAAGTTAAAAAAGAAAGTGCATTATTAGAAGAAAAAACAAAGGAAACCATAGAAAGTCTGTCTGATGAACAGGTAAGGCAGCTACTTAAGAAAAAATGGATACATCCACTTATTCAGAATTTAATGCAGCTTCCTGACAGAATTGTTTCTGAATTGGTAGCAAAACTTGAAGCACTTGCAAAAAAATATGAAACTACGTTTGCTGAAATTGAGAGTCAAATTGAAGAAACGGAAAAAGAACTTTCTTTAATGATTGATGATTTGGAAGCCGGTGAGTTCGATATGCGAGGTCTCTATGAGTTCAAAAAACTTCTTGGAGGTGAATAGAATGGCAGAAAATACAAAAAAACCGGCCATTAGATTTGCCGGATTTACAGAAGTTTGGGAACAGCGTAAGTTGGATACTATTACTGATGTGAGAGATGGAACTCACGATTCACCACAATATGTAGAAGATGGACATCCATTCATTACATCCAAAAATGTTAAAGATGGATTTATCAATTATGAAGATATACAGTATGTTTCTGATAAAGATTATGAGGAAATAAACAAACGCTCTAAAGTTGATAAAAATGATATTCTAATGGGTATGATTGGAACTATCGGAAACATTGCTTTAGTGCGTGAAATACCTGATTTTACAATAAAAAATGTTGCTTTAATTAAGGATATCGGTGATGTGTTTTATCATTACTTATATCACTGTTTACAATCAAATAGTGTTGCACATCAGTTGGACGAAAATCTTGATGGTGGAACTCAAAAGTTTATAGCTTTAAATAAAATAAGAGAGCTTGTTATACCTGTTCCAAGTGAGTATGAGCAACACAAAATAGGCGATTATATGGAGTTACTCGACAACCTTATCACCCTTCATCAGCGTAAGTATGACAAATTGACCAATGTAAAAAAATCTATGCTTGAAAAAATGTTTCCGAAAAATGGTTCAAATGTACCGGAAATTCGTTTTAAGGGTTTTACTGAAGCTTGGGAACAGTGTAAGCTTTCAGACCTTGTTGATGTAATAGATGGAGACAGAGGAAAGAACTACCCTATAGAATCAGATTTTGATATAAGTGGACATACATTATTTTTAAATGCATCAAATGTAACAACAGATGGATTTGCTTTCGATAACAATCAGTTTATATCAGAAGAAAAATCTAATAGTATGGGAAATGGAAAGCTTAATGAAGATGATATTATAATAACTTCAAGAGGTTCATTAGGACATATAGCTTGGTATAACGCCTATATTCAGTGTATTGTTCCTTATGCACGTATAAATTCTGGTATGTTGATTTTGAGAAAAAAGAAGAGTGTAAGTACATCATATTTACATCAATTTCTGAAATCTGAAAAAGGGCAAAATCAAATATCGTTTATGAGTTTTGGAAGTGCTCAACCACAATTAACAAAAAAGGGTGTAGAAGGATTGCTTGTTAATTATCCAGGTTCATTAAATGAACAAGACAAGTTGGGAGAGTATTTCGCCAATCTCGACAACCTTATCACCCTTCATCAGCGTAAGCTGGAAAAATTGAGAAATATCAAGAAATCTATGCTTGAAAAGATGTTTATTTAGGAGGAAATGTAAAAATGGACAAGTTGATCTTATTTCATGGCACTCCTGACAAAATCGTAGTACCGACATACGGCAAGGGCGAAGAAAAGCATGACTACGGTCAAGGGTTTTACTTGACCGAAAGTATAGACCTTGCTAAAGAATGGGCAGTTTGTAGGCCGAATGAGAAAAACGGATGGGTTCATAAGTATCAGCTTGATACTGCCGGACTTAAAATCTTGGATTTTCAAGATAAAGGCGTTTTGGCTTGGCTGACTGAACTGATGAAGCATAGGGATGCTGCCGACTCAAAGCGTTACCGTATGCTTGCAAAGAAGTTTATAGAAAAATATGGCGTAGATACAAAAGAATATGATGTTATCAGAGGATGGCGAGCAAATGCCTCTTATTTCTACATTGCAAAGGAATTTGTAAGAGACAATATTGATATGGATATTCTTGAAGAACTGCTTTCTTTTGGCGGTTTGGGTATTCAGTATTGTATTAAGTCCAAGCTTGCTTATTCTAAGCTGCATGAGTTAGATGATGGCTTAATGGCGGTTCAGTATGCTGAATTTAACGAAAAGTATAATCAGCGGGACATTACTGCAAGACAGAAAATGAGAGAACTTGTTGACTCAGAAGCCAATAGTGTAACCAAGGTGTTCAGTACGCTTTTTAAGGAGTGATGATTATGAGAGCATATTCAAAAGATTATTTGAATGATGTGGTGGAAAATCAGGGAAAACTCTTTGACTTAGTTGCTCAAAATTTTTCCGATAAGAATACCGAAGACTTTATCAAGACATATATGCAAAGCAAAACAAGAAAAAGCATTGATGAAGCGAAAGCTTATGTAAATACCATGAGTGCTAAAGAGTTGTGGGACTACTTTACCAAAACGGAAAATTATGTTTTGAAATCCGGTAAGTCTATTGACGGGTTTATGCCTGATTGGATTGGTGAGTTCTATGCTTATTATCAGTGGTACTACAATATTCCAAGCTCAGAGGTACTGAAAAAAGTTCCGCTTGATTTTTTGAAAAAAGCATACTACGGTCTGCACGACTTGGAACTTGATTTAGCGGTGCGAAAGGTCGGAGAAGTGCGATGAGTGTTATATGTTTTCACAATCTAAATGAAGAAAATGGTTATTTAAGTAATTGGTATCTATCACCATTTACAGTAGAGAAGAAAAATTTTTCATCAATGGAACAATTCATGATGTATCGAAAAGCGATTTGCTTTGGCGACGAAGCAGTAGCTAAAAATATACTTTCCACTGATGATACCTCCCAAATCAAGGTACTTGGAAGACAAGTAAAAAATTATGATGAGCATATCTGGAACGGTATTAGGCAGATTGTAGTTTATGAAGGGCTTTTGGCAAAATTCTCACAGAATGAGGATTTAAAAGATAGACTTAAATCTACCGGAGAAGCTATATTAGCAGAATGTGCGGTAAAAGACCTAATTTGGGGTGTGGGATTATCAATGAAAGATCCTAACAGGCTTGATAAAACAAAATGGAAAGGGCAAAATTTGCTTGGATATACACTTATGATGGTGCGGGAATGTTTGTAATTCAGTCTTACTTGGGAACAGCGTAAGTTGTCATCACTATGCGATAAATTTACAGATGGAGATTGGATTGAGGCAAAAGACCAAAGTAATTCAGGTGTTCGTTTAATACAAACAGGCAATGTGGGAGTTGCAGAGTACCTTGATAAACCTAACAATAAAAAATGGATATCCAATGACACTTTTGAAGCATTACATTGTGAGGAAGTGTTCGAGGGCGATATTCTAATTTCAAGATTGCCTGAACCAGCCGGAAGAGCTTGTATACTGCCGAATTTAGCTTCAAAAATGATTACTGCGGTTGATTGTACGATAGTAAGAGTTTCTAAGGATACAAGCAATAAGTTTTTACTTCAATATCTATCTTCACAAAAATATTTTGATGAAGTAAATACTTGTCTTGCGGGTGGAACACGACAAAGAATTAGCCGAAGTAACCTTGCAAATTTCGATGTGGCGATACCCGTTAAAAAGAGTGAACAAGAAGTTATAGGTATATATTTTGAGAAACTCGACAACCTTATTACCCTTCATCAGCGTAAGTAAAAAAAGAAATAGTAAAAGATAAAAGAAGTGCCTTTAAAAAGCAATTCGGTATGTAAAGACATATATTGAAAGTTAGGAGGAATTACAATGGTTTTTAATAAAGAGTCAGATTTTGAAGAGGCTTTAATTAAAATCTTATCCGAGAAGGGTTGGGAAAAGGAAGTCCTGAAAAACTACTCTGAAAAAGATTTGCTGAGGAATTGGGCAGATATTCTTTTTGAGAATAACAGAGATATTGACAGATTAAATGATTATCCTCTGACTGACAGTGAAATACAGCAAATATTAGAGCAGATTGAGGCACTCAGAACACCGTTAAAATTAAATGGATTTATCAATGGTAAAAGTGTTTCTATCGTTAGAGATAACCCTGATGATAGTTTGCACTTCGGTAAAGAGGTCAGTCTTAAAATATATGACCGCCGAGAAATTGCAGCAGGTCAAAGTAGATACCAGATTGTACAACAACCGAAATTTCCTACCAAGTCAAAACTGCTTAATGATCGTCGTGGAGATTTGATGCTTCTTATAAATGGTATGCCTGTGATTCATATTGAACTAAAAAGAAGTGGTATACCGGTAAGTCAAGCCTATCATCAAATTGAAAAATACTCTCGAGAGGGTATTTTTACAGGGCTATTTTCACTTGTCCAGATTTTTGTTGCAATGGAACCGAAAGAAGCAGTATATTTTGCAAATCCCGGTCCTGACGGCAAGTTCAATCAAGATTATTATTTTCATTGGGCTGACTTTAATAACGAGCCAATAAATGAATGGAATAAAGTAGCATCAACACTTCTTTCTATTCCTATGGCTCACCAGCTCATCGGATTTTATACAGTTGCCGATGATTCTGATGGTGTTCTCAAGGTAATGCGAAGTTATCAGTATTTTGCGGCAAGTGCTATTTCAGATAAGGTTGCTAAGGGAAAATGGGAAGGCAATAATCAACTCGGAGGCTATGTATGGCATACGACAGGATCAGGAAAGACAATGACGAGCTTCAAATCGGCACAGCTTATTGCCAGCTCAAAAGATGCAGATAAAGTAATTTTTTTAATGGATAGAATTGAGCTTGGGACGCAATCTCTTAAAGAATATCGTGGATTTGCTGATGAAAATGAGGATGTGCAGGCGACAGAAAATACGAATGTACTTATAAGCAAACTTAAAAGCTATGATCCTGCTGATACATTGATTGTTACCTCTATTCAGAAAATGAGCAATATCAAAGATGAAGCAGGTGGACTAAATGCCCGAGATATTGAGATTATAGGCGATAAACGGATGGTGCTTATTGTTGATGAAGCTCATCGTTCTACATTTGGAGATATGCTCATTACAATCAAAAATACTTTTCCTAATGCAATGTTTTTCGGTTTTACAGGAACACCTATTCAAGATGAGAATCAGAAAAAGAAAAATACCACGACAACGGTTTTTGGCAATGAGTTGCATAGGTACAGCATTGCGGATGGAATAAGAGATAAGAATGTGCTGGGATTTGATCCCTATAAAGTGTTAACCTTTAAAGATAAAGATGTTCGTAAAGTTGTAGCACTTGAAAAAGCCAAAGCAAAAACTGAAGAGGAAGCAATTTCTGATCCTACTAAAAGCAAAATATATTATAAGTATATGGATGCCAATCAAGTACCAATGGTGGGAAACTTTGATAATAAAGGAAATTACATTAAGGGTATAGAAGATTATATCCCTAATGTTCAGTATCAAACAGAAGAACATACTAAAACTGTTGTAAAGGATATAGCGGATAATTGGTTGACGCTGAGCAGAGGAAGTAAATTTCATGCTATATTTGCTACAAGCAGTATACCAGAAGCAATTAACTATTATCGTTTGATGAAAAGCGAGCTTCCACACCTTAAAATCACAGCACTATTTGATTCAAGCATTGATAATAATGGAGGTGTCCAGTTTAAAGAGGGTGGGCTTATAGAGATTATTGAGGATTATAACTCGCTTTATGGGCAGGATTTTACCATTCCTACCTTCCATAAAATGAAAAAGGATATTGCTTCCCGTTTAGCACATAAGAAACCTTATAAAAGAATTGAAAACGAACCTGAGAAACAAATTGATTTGCTGATTGTAGTTGATCAAATGCTTACAGGCTTTGACTCGAAATGGATTAATACTTTATATATGGATAAGATGTTGCGTTATGAGAATATCATTCAGGCATTTTCCCGTACAAATAGGCTGTTTGGACCGGATAAGCCATTTGGTACAATCAGATATTATAGAAGACCACATACAATGGAGAGCAATATAAACGCTGCCGTAAAGCTCTATTCAGGAGATAGACCACTCGGGTTATTTGCCCAACATCTTATAGAAAATCTAAAGGAAATGAATCGGCTTTTCGAAAATATTTTTGATATTTTCGAAGGTGCAGGAGTTTCAAATTTTGAGAGATTGCCGGCAGATATAGACGCTTGTAAAAAATTTGCAAAAGATTTCAAAGAGTTTAATGAATTTTTAGAAGCTGCAAAAATTCAGGGATTTAAATGGAATATATCTTCTTATCAAGACGACACAACGGTAGAAAACATTGATGTGGCAATTGATGAAAAGACTTACCTGATTTTAGTTCTTCGTTATAAAGAATTGACAGGAGGAGGTTCTACTCTCGGCGGCGATGATGTACCGTATGATTTGGACGGATATATTACAGAAATCGACACCGGCTTGATTGATTCAGATTATATGAATTCCAGGTTTGATAAATATATTAAATTATTAAATGGAAATGGAGCAAGTACGGAGGATATTGAAAAGGCTGAGACTGAGCTCCATAAGACCTTTGCAATGCTAACACAAGAGGAACAGAAATACGCAAATATATTCCTGCACGACATTCAAAGGGGGGATGTTGAAATTACTTCAGGGAAAACGCTGCGGGATTATATCAATGAGTATTTATTAAAAGCGAAGAATGACCAAATTCACCGTGTTTCTGTCCATCTTGGAGTGGACGAAGATAAGCTAAGAGCTATTATGAGCTTAAAGCTTGTTGAAAGCAATTTAAACGAGTTCGGTAGATACGATGAATTGAAGCAGACTGTAGATAAGAAGAAGGCAAAAGATTATTTTGAAAAGATTGAAGGAATAAAAATAATACCGCCAAAAGTTATGATGAAGGCTGATATATTGCTTCGTGAATTTATTCTAAGTGGAGGATTTGACATCGAATCACCATTGAATGAAGTATAAGAAATTCATTACAAGGGGGCTGTCTCAAAATGGTTAAAATTTTGAGTTCAGCTTCTTTTTTTTGTCCAAATTAAAAACTCTCTAATTTTTTGCAGTTCTCTGATTAGAATTTTTTTCTAAATCAAAGAAAAATTGCACTAAAAAATTAGAGAA
>NZ_KI272862.1 GCF_000469505.1 Leptotrichia sp. oral taxon 215 str. W9775
TGGAGTTTATACAGTATAATAAAGGTGGTTAGGCTGTTATTATACAGTATGCTCCTTGAACTGTTATAGGTTTAAGGAGTTTTTTTATTTCGCTTTTCTAATTGTGATTTCTTTAGTAGTTTCGTCAAATTCTAGTTCAATCTGTCTATTCTCTTGAGTTACACCCATTTTATCAAGCATACTCTTAGGAACAGATAATCTAGTTGTTATACTACCAGCACCACTTTTCGAATAGGAAATATTTAAAATTCTTTTTTCCATTTTTTCCTCCTATATAACAGTACGATATGATTATATAATATATCGTACCGTTTGTCAACATATTTTTTATTTACCTTTTTCAACTATTGTTCCAACATTTCTTTTTTTACATCTGGGGCATACAAAATCATAGTTGAATCTGCCCCCTTCCAGTTCATATTCCATTTTCTTTTTCTTGCAGAATTTACATTTTAAAGCTTTTTTCACTAATTAATCCCCCTAATCTTTGTTCTTAAAACTGAAACATACCAGGACATGTACCGCTGTCATTATGTACAGTCCAAAGTATTTTACCACTGTAATTAAATCTTTTGCATTGTGAATTATAATTGTTGAAAAAAAGAAAATTATAATCACAAAAGCTAGAGATGTTATTTTTAATATTTTTATTATTTTATCTATCATTCTACTTCCTTTCTTTTTCAATTAAAAAAGACCAGTTTTATTTGGTCTTTTGATTTTATTATATAATCTCTTTTAAAAATCTTTTTAATTCTGTAACATCTTGAAATTCAATAGAATTCACTATAAATAACTTATTATGAAATCCTGAAATAGATGTTCCAACACAAATTCCTTTATTTTTAGTTATATAAAACCTATCGTGTATTTTATTATTTTGAGTACATATTATTTTTTCATCCAAATTGTTATTAAAATTACAATACTCGGCTATTTTACTTTTAATATTGTTAAATTGCTCAGTTCTGTTACTATGAAATATAAATACCTTTCTAGGTTTAACAGTTTCAAATATTATCTTCAAGTATTCCAGACTTTCAGATTCATTATGATAATTAGCAAATATAAAAGGATCTGAAATATAAAAATCTTCCTCTTTTTCTAATTTATCAAACTCTTTTTGGATAATTTCTTTTCTTTCTTCTATAGTCATTCTAGAATTTATAACAGATTCTTTGACAGCTATAAACTCGCCTACATATTCTTTTTCATTCAGTACATCAAAATCACTTATCCAATCTTTTTTTATAGCCTTTATTAATTGTTCCGAACTTAAAGCATATCTATTTTTATTTTTAGCAAATTCTTGATACACCTCTCCTGTGTCCAATATAAATTTTTCTAGCTTCTGTTTCCCATTCAATCCAAATTTTTTAACAAAAATATAAACATATCTTTTTTCCATAACTCCTCCTAAAATATAATAATATATTATACCCTAAGACCAAAAATATTCAACTGTCATTGTCCTGTTATTTTTTATATATAAAAATTATCTCCAATAGTGTCATGTAACCATATAGCAAAGAATCCGAAACTATATAGTGAAAAATATATAATGCTTTTCCAGTTAAATTTATGACTGTTCCATCTCTTAGTTCTTCTATATGCATTTATTTTTCCTATTATTTCAATTATTGTTAAAAACACAAAAACTATTGCAAATCCTAGCAAATATGTTTTCAAAAATTTCATCATTTCCTTTTCTCCTTTCTATCGTTTTATTCTTTCATAAACACAAGCCAGTGAGTTTTGGCTCTTTTGTTACCAAATAATGGTTTAAAATCAATAGTGGCCAAAATCTCATTTAATTTTATTTGTTCCTCATTCCATTTAAAAATCAATGTTCCGTTTGGCTTTAAAACTCTCATGCATTCATTAAAACCCTGCCTTATGTCCTCTTTCCATGTAGCAGAATCCAGTTTTCCATACTTTTTGGCCAACCATGAATTTTCTCCTGCTTTGAGCAAATGTGGTGGATCAAATACAACAAGATAAAAATTTTCATCTTGAAACGGCATATGTCTAAAGTCAGCAATGACATCAGGATTTATTTCTAAAGTACGACCATCACACAATGTATCTTCAAAATGTCGGTTGTCCATAAATACTGTATTCTCGTTTTCTTTATCAAACCAGAACATCTTACTTCCACAGCATGCATCCAGTATTTTTTTCATTCTTCCTCCTTATTTTCAAGCCATTTAAAAAGTTCAAATTGACCTCTTAAATAATGCCATGCCTTACTATTGACTTCAGCATAGTTTATTTTTTTTTCTAATTCATATTTTTTCTCCTTTATTTCTTCCTTCGTTCTCATTTCTTCTCCCTTCTTGTCAGTCCATCATAGTACCCCTCTTTCAGTCTTTTCCTGAACAATGCAAAGTGTTTCGGATAAATATCCAGTAGTTCATATACCAGTTGAGGATTAAGCCAAACTCCCTCTATATAATACCTGTTTTTGAAACTCTCAATCCCTATATTATGCTTTTCATTGTGATGTTCTCTGCATAATGTCAAAAATGGATTTTGTAGTCCATCATCATTTTCGTAAGTTCCTGTACTACTTGCAACTGTTTTCCAATGTTCCAAGTCGACTGTATTATATTCATCATGCACTTTTCCACATATGCAGCATGTCCTTTTTCTCAAGCATGCTATAACATATCTTTGAGTAATATTGTCTATTTCTAATATGTGTTTATATCTAGTATCATGCTTTCCTAAAATATACAGATTCACTCCCATTTCTAGTGCCTGTTCGATTATAAATGCTATGAATTCATTAGCCGTTTGCATGTCACATTTAGCTGTTGAAAAATCCAACCTGTCAGTTGCTATTGCAAATTGTTCTTTCATTAGTTCCTTAATTTCTAAAAGAGTATACCCCAGTTGTTCTCCAAATTCTTTTAAAAGCACATGAATTAACCCATTTTGTGCTTGTGATAATTTTTTGACTGGGATAACTGTAATAGGCAGATTATTCAAATACTCTTCAAGCTCCATTTTTAGCCCGGCAGTTACTTTTTCAACTGGTAAAGTTATAATAATCTTACTGTCTATGATTTCTGCGTTTGCCATTTATCTATTGCCTTTCTCACTTTTTTGAATCTGACTTTCTGAAAAAGATGCTTGTTCCCATCACAAAAATCAAATTCATTATCCGTCAAATCCATACCTTCTTTAATCTTTCTTTTTATTAATTCAGCCCTTATTTCCTGTTCTTCTATCATAATTCCTCCTAAATAAAAATTCACAGCCTTTAATAACTGTGAATTTGTCTTTTTATATATTTCTCCACCACTTTTTCCACTCTTTATAAATCAGAAATTCAATGCTTTCTATGTCTATTCTTTCCATTCCAATCTCATTTTCAATAACTTCATCCGAAATGTCTTTTCCTGTTTCTGTGTTAGTAGCTTTAAATCCATCTTTTTTAGCAATCATTTGAAAAATTTCTGTCAGCTTTTTTGTTGTTTCAAAATCCAATTCTTTTTTAAATTCTTCGAATGTTTTTATTTTTTCTATTGACATCTTAATTTAACCCCCTTAGCTCTGCTTTTTCAATCCAGTTCTGAACATATGCCAATGCTTCAGTTAAATCTTTTCTTTTTATATCCCTGTAGCTTGCTACTCCAAAACGGTCTTTCACATCTCTATGTATTGCTGGAAACATCAATCTTTTTTCAGCATTGATTACATCCAGTCTTTGATATACTCTGATGTTTATAGCTTTCTGTAACTTTCTTTGTTCTGACTGGTCTATTCTGATTTCATTATCAACCTTATTTTCCACAATTTCTATCCTATGCACCATTTTTTTCTGTTCTTCTAATGTTGCTATTAAAACATCCTGTACCGACATTGGTTTTGAATAACTTCCAGTTTTCCTTATTGTTTTCAGAATTTCTTTTACCTGTTTTTTAAATTCTTTGGCTATTGGTTTTGTGCTAAGCATTAAGACTTCATATAGTCCATCTTCTGTTAGAAACCACATATCACGGTTTTGACCTGATACGAAAATTTTTCGTAGTAGCTTTTCTTCATTATCAATTGTTTTTAACATATTGCTTACATCATAATAACCTTGACTTGTTTTTGCATAATCTATCCATTCAGCAACATCCTTTGCCAAAAATAATGGATTTTCAAAATTTCCATATATTCTAAATTCTCTCCCTAATACTTCTCTCTCTTCTATTATTTGTAATTCATTCATTCTTTTATCCTCCTATTATACTATTTTAAGCAGTAG
>NZ_KI272863.1 GCF_000469505.1 Leptotrichia sp. oral taxon 215 str. W9775
AAGGACAATGGGAAATGAATAGTAGGTAAAAGAGTTACAACTGAAGGAAACTTAAGTTGAAGAAGAGAAGCTGAGTAAGGGCACACGGAGGATGCCTAGGCGGCGGGAGCCGAAGAAGGACGTGCTAAGCTGCGAAAAGCCCGGAGGAGGTGCACAGGACCTGTGATGCCGGGATATCCGAATGGGAGAACCTGCATACCTGGAGGGTATGCGCGAGAGAGGTAAGCCGGCGAACTGAAACATCTAAGTAGCCGGAGGAAAAGAAAGTAAAAACGATTCCCTGAGTAGCGGCGAGCGAACGGGGAGGAGCCTAAACCGTATAAGTGTTAAAGCTGGCGGCGTTGCATATACGGGGTAGAGGGAACATACTGGACTGACGCCATAAGGTCGAGTTGATTATGATGTAAGCGGAACGCGGCTGGAAAGCCGGACCGTAGGAGGTGAGAGTCCTGTAGAGCGTAAAGTCATAATAGCTTGTATGAGATCCCGAGTAGCATCGGACACGAGGAATCCGGTGTGAATCAGCGTGGACCATATCACGTAAGGCTAAATACTTCCGCCGACCGATAGAGGAGAGTACCGTGAGGGAAAGGTGAAAAGAACCCTGAGCAAGGGAGTGAAAGAGAATTTGAAACCGTGTGCTTACAAGCGGTAGGAGCCCATATGGGTGACTGCGTGGATTTTGGTTAATCATCCTGCGAGTTATGATGTGTGGCGAGGTTAAGTAAAAGCGGAGCCGAAGGGAAACCGAGTCTTAATAGGGCGAGAGTCGCATGTCATAGACGCGAAACCTAGTGATCTAGGCCTGTCCAGGCTGAAGCTGAGGTAAGACTCAGTGGAGGGCCGAACTCACCGCCGTTGAAAAGTTGGGAGATGAGATAGGTCTAGGGGTGAAAAGCCAATCGAACTAGGAGATAGCTCGTTCTCTCCGAAATGCATTTAGGTGCAGCCTCGGTTGAAGATATGCGGGGGTAGAGCACTGTATGGCCTAGGGGGCGTATAGCTTACCGAAGTCAAGCAAACTGCGAATACCGTATATTGTTTACCGGGAGTGAGTCTACGGATGACAAGGTCCGTGGACGAGAGGGGAACAGCCCGGACCGCCGGCTAAGGTCCCAAATCATGTCTAAGTGGGAAAGGAGGTGGATATTCACAGACAACCAGGAGGTTGGCTTAGAAGCAGCCATACCTTGAAAGAGTGCGTAATAGCTCACTGGTCGAGAGTATCTGCGCCGAAGATATAACGGGGCTAAGACATGAACCGAAGCCGCGGAAGCGTGCTAGGCACGTTTGGTAGGAGAGCGTTCTGTAGGCTGTAGAAGGTGTCCTGAAAGGGATGCTGGAGGTATCAGAAGTGAGAATGCAGGAATGAGTAGCGAGAAGGAGGGCGAGAATCCCTCCGGCCGGAAGTCCAAGGTTTCCAGGGGAAGGTTTGTCCGCCCTGGGGGAGTCGGGACCTAAGCATAAGCAGAGCTGCGAAGGCGAATGGAAAACAGGTTAATATTCCTGTACCGCTGTGTACTGACTGAGAGATGGAGTGACGCAGGAAGGTATGCGGGAAGGCTGACGGAATAGCCTTTCTAAGGGTGAAGCGTGGACATATAGGCAAATCCGTATGTTTAAACGTGAGGCCTGACGGGTAAGTACCTTAGGGTATAAGCCGCAGATCCTACACTGCCGGGAAAAACTTCTATTTAGGGAAGCAGCGCCCGTACTGTAAACCGACACAGGTGGACAGAGTGAGAAACTTAAGGCCGACAGGATAACTCTGGCTAAGGAACTCTGCAAAATGGCCCCGTAACTTAGGGAGAAGGGGTGCCCGTGGTACCTGAAGGGGGAGACACCCGGAGGGGAAACGGGCCGCAGTGAAGAGTCCCAAGCAACTGTTTACCAAAAACACAGGTCTATGCTAAGCCGGAAGGCGACGTATATGGGCTGACACCTGCCCAGTGCCGGAAGGTTAAGAGGAGGATTGAGAGATCCGAATTGAAGCCCCGGTGAACGGCGGCCGTAACTATAACGGTCCTAAGGTAGCGAAATTCCTTGTCGGGTAAGTTCCGACCTGCACGAATGGTGAAATGATTTGGGAGCTGTCTTGGCCGGAGACCTGGTGAAGTTGTAATGCCGGTGAAGATACCGGTTACCTGCAGTAGGACGGAAAGACCCCGTGGAGCTTTACTGCAGCCTGGCATTGGGTTTCGGCAATGTGTGTATAGGATAGCTGGGAGGCTATGAAGATATGGCGTCAGCTGTATTGGAGCCGCTGTTGGAATACCAGCCACGCATTGTTGGGATTCTAATCTCATAAGATGGGAGACAGTGCTAGGTGGGCAGTTTGACTGGGGCGGTCGCCTCCAAAAGAGTAACGGAGGCGTTCAAAGGTTCCCTCAGGCTGGATGGAAATCAGCCGTAGAGTGCAAACGCAAAAGGGAGCTTGACTGCGAGACTGACGGGTCGAGCAGGCACGAAAGTGGGAGTTAGTGATCCGGCGGTGCTGAATGGAAAGGCCGTCGCTCAACGGATAAAAGCTACCCCGGGGATAACAGGCTGATACTTCCCAAGAGTCCATATCGACGGAAGTGTTTGGCACCTCGATGTCGGCTCGTCTCATCCTGGGGCTGGAGAAGGTCCCAAGGGTTGGGCTGTTCGCCCATTAAAGAGGCACGCGAGCTGGGTTCAGAACGTCGTGAGACAGTTCGGTCCCTATCCACTGCAGGCGTCAGAATATTGAAGGGATCTGTCCTTAGTACGAGAGGACCGGGATGGACGGACCAATGATGTACCGGTTGTCACGCCAGTGGCACGGCCGGGTAGTCACGTCCGGAAGGGATAACCGCTGAAAGCATCTAAGCGGGAAGCCCACCCTGAGATGAATGTTCTTTCAAGCATCCGCCGAGAACAGGCGGTAATAGGCCGGGGGTGCAAGCATGGCGACATGTTCAGCTGACCGGTACTAATAATGCGTAGGCTTACTTCAAAACTCTTTTACATATACTATTTATTTCTCATTGCCCTTTTGTTTTGAATGGCAATAGAAGAATGTTTGGTGATTATAGCGGCAGGGATACACCCGGTCACATTCCGAACCCGGAAGTTAAGTCTGCCTGCGCCTAAGATACTTGGATTAAGTTCCAGGGAAAATCGGTCGTCGCCAAACTTTT
>NZ_KI272864.1 GCF_000469505.1 Leptotrichia sp. oral taxon 215 str. W9775
GAATGAACTACTTCTATGGTGACTGGACTGGAACTTATAGAGGAAGAGGGGATAAAACTCCTAATCAAAAATATGAAAGATTTTCAAGCAGTAAGTTTGCAACTTATTCAGGTGGAAAATATGGAATGACAGATTTAAATAGCAAGGTTATAGAACCTATTTCATCTGTGCCTATAGATGCTGCAGTTAAACCAAAAATCCCGATTATAAAAACTGTAGATGCGGCAGAAGCACCAGTATTAACTCCGCCTACTTTAAATATAAGCGTATCAACTGTCGCTCCATCGAATACAACAGTTCCATCAATAACACCACCAAAGGTTAATATTCCAACTGTTACTATGAGTGATGTTGATGGATTTACATTGGCTTTTCCTAGTTCAGGATATTTTTCAGAACGACATGCTACGCATGTTAATGGAATCTATAATTTAACATCTAGTGATACACAAAGTCGTGCAGGTAGTGGTGGAATGGATGATTATATTTCATATCATAATTTTACTTATCATTCAGCAGGAATAACTAACCCAACAGAGGTAACAGCAACCATGACTGGTACGGGAAAAGCAAATAATATCAGAGATACTTCAACTTATTATGGTGGTGGAAGTAGATATGTATTTGTTGATGATGTAAGAAACTTTACAGGTGGAACGAATGCAGGCGCTCGTAATATTCCAACTCATAAAGTAAAATTCACTTTGCGAAATGAAGCTACTATTGAACTAGAAGGACCTGCAATAGCAGCTATGTTGAATGAAGAAACTTCATGGACAGATGGAGATACTACTACTAATATTACAAATATGGGTAGTATTAATGATGAAAATGAAAATAAGACTGGTTCATATAGTGGAACATTAAGAGGGAATGCATCTGGAAGTATCCCAGCTTATAATAAAACGATTACAGCAAACTCTAAAAATAAACTTGGTTATAAAGTGGGTATGACACAGACAGTTGAGGAAACTGTTGATTGGACTAGTGGAACTAATTATGAATTTTTTAATGGTAGCGATACAGCAAATGCTTCTTTTACTGGTTTTAATACTTTTGATTCAACATTGGAAGCAGCTATTAGAAATAATAATAATCTTACTTCGCTTGGAACAAAAGGAAAAAATACTAAATTAGATGGAACAACTAATAATTTTGCTCAAGATGGTGTTATACATTTTAATGGAGATTTCTCTACTGGTATACAGATTGCTTCTGAAAATAGAACTAGTAGTAATTTTACCCCAAGTACTTGGAGAGATACAAATGCACGCTCATTAGTTAGAGCTGTTAATAAATCGAATGGTTATATCCAGTTAGATGGGTCACATTCTTATGGAATGAAATTAGCGGGTACAGCTTTGCATACTGATAGTAAAGATTATAATGACAATACTTCAAATGGTTCTTACTTGGCTAATGAAGGTTTGATTTTAATTTCAGGATCATATGATACAACAGTAAATAGTAAAGGATCATCTGCGGGTATTGCAAAATTAAAAGAAGCAAAATGGTCTTCAGAAAAAACGTTATTTAACAATGGCAGAATTTATGTAGGTGGTGTTAACAATTCTGGAATTTTATTAGAATCAATTTTTGGAGATACTGTAACAAATATGAACAGTGGAATAATTAATATTGATAAGGCATATAATTTATTTAATAATCCTGATAACACAGTTAATTATTCTAATGCTATTGCTAAAAATAATGCTGGAATAAGAGTTCAAAGTTATGAAACAACAGCAGCTACTGATACAGCATTAGGAAGCCCTAAAGGTGAAAACAAAGGAACAATAAATATCAAGAATGGAGAAAAGAATGTCGGTATTTATGTTTGGGATAAAAATGTTACTATTAATGGTGCTACAGGAAAACAATTAGAAGGTAACAATACTGGTACAATTAATATTACTGGTGGAACTAACGTTGGTATGATGGCACAGGATGACTCTGGAACAACTAATTTTAAAACTATTATTAAAAATAGTGGAACTATAGCTGTTGGTGGAAGTGGGTCAATAGGTATGTATACAGCAGATAAAGATTCTTATGCTGAACATACAGGTGGAACTATCACAGCATCATCAAACAATGTTGGAGTTGTAAATAAAGGACATTTTGATTTCACAGGTGGAACAGTAACTGCAAACGGAACAAATTCAGTTGGAGTTTATTCTGCAAATGGAGCAAATTCAGTTACTAACATAGGAAGTGGAACAGCTAACTCGGCAACATTAACTGTTACTAATGGAGGGGTAGGATTATATGCAGATGCCGGTTCTACACAGACATTAAAAGGATTAAATGCTACTGTGTCAGGAACAAATACTGCAGGATCAATTTTATTCTATAATATTCCATCAACAGGAAGTACAGCAGGAAAATTTGATTTATCAAATAATCCTGGTAGTGCTACAGTAGGTGATTATTCATTTGCATTCTATACTAATAAGAATATATTTACTGGAGGAAATACTGCATTTGCACAATTTTTAAATGATTGGAAAAATACAGGAACTGGAAATGGAATAAATTTAGCAATGAGCTCAAGTTCGAGTTTATTACTGGCAGATGTTACTAATGCTTCAAATAAAGATATAGCATTCACTAATATAGTACCACCTGTAACAGGTACAACTTTACAAAATGCTAACTCACAGAAAGTGGCCACACTTAGTGGAGATTATAAATATTTAACAATAAAAGGTGCAGATGTAAAAATAGATGAAAATATCGATTTATCAGTTGCAACTAATAAGTTAAATAAAGTTTCAATATATGATTCTAACATAACTGTAGACACAGGAAAGACTATTCAGGATGGAGCAATGCCAAATGTTGCGGCTTCAACAAATCTGACTGGTCAAGGATATATTCTTGGTGTAAATAATGGAAAAACATTGACTAACAAAGGAACAATTACATTAAATTCCACTACACCAGTTGAATTAAAAGTACTGGTTGCAACAGGAGCTAGTTCTAAGGCTATAAATGACGGAACTGTTACAAGTAAAATTAATAAAGGAATTGGAATTTATGCTTCAAATGGTGCACAAGGTACTAATAATGGTACAAAAGCTATAACAATGGATGGAGATGCAGCCTTTGGTATGGTTGGTGCAGCTGCTGATACAGAAAATAGCGGTGATATTACAATTAATGGAACATCATCAGTAGGAATGTATTCTGTTGAAACAACACCTTCAAAAACAGCAGTAAATAAAGGAACAATTACAACAACCGGTGCTAAGAATATAGGAATGGTTGCAGAAAATTCCAATATAACAAATGATGCACTAGGAACAATAAAATTAACTAACACTACTGAAAATGTTGGAATGTATTCTAAAGGAACAACTGGAACTATTACAAATGATGGAAAAATTGAAGGAATAGATCAGACAATAGGAATTTATGGAAATACTAGTACTGTGTTAGGAAATACATCAAGTATAACTGTTGGAGATTCAGGAGTTGGATTATACTCAAGTACAGGAGACATCACAGTTAGCTCAGGAGCAAAAATTAAACTTCTGAAAGGTGGAACAGGTACAACTCCAGCAGACGGTGCAACAGGAGTATTTGTGGAAAATAAAGGTTCAGCAGGAAGTGTAAACGTAAATGTACACGATTTAATTGAAGGTCCGCTTGGTAAAAGATCTTACGGATATTTCTTTAAAGGTGTTAGCAACTTAGCTTATACAAATACAAATGGAAGTGCCCCTGTTACGTTAGATGATGGAGCAATCTTTATCTATTCAGAAGCAACAGGAGGAACTGGAATACAGAATGCACAGGATTTAACTGCAGCAGGTAATGATGTAATCGGAATATATCAAAAAGGTGGAATAATAAAGAATAGTGGAAAACTTGATTTTAATACAGGAACTAAAAATACAGGTATATACACTAAAGAAGGTACAGCAATAAATGAAGCGGGTGGAATAATCGAAGTGGGAGCTACTAACTTTGGTATGGTTACTTCAGATAATAATAATATAAATGGTAAATTAATTAATAACAGTACAATTAAAATAACTGCAAGTAAAGGTACTGGAATGTATTCAGATAGTACAGCTACAGATGCAGTGAAAAATAATGGTTTAATAACAGCAGCAGGTGTAACTGATGCAGTTGGTATTTATGGTAAGACAGTAACTAATGAGACAACAGGTACGATTACTATGGGAGATAACAGTATAGGAATCTATTCTAACGGTGGACATGTAGGAAACTACGGAAACCTTACAGTTGGAGCTAACAAATCAATTGGTGTGCTGACAGTTGGAACAGGACAAACTGTATCTTTTGATGGAAATATTACAATTGGTAATGATTCATTCGGATTGGTAAATCAGGGAAGTGGAAATCACATTGTTTCTACGGCTTCTAATACTACATTAGGAACAGATTCAGTATTTATATATCAAAATGACAGTACAGGACGTGTGGAAAACTATACTACATTAATATCATCAGGAGATAGAAACTACGGATTATATGGAAATGGTACTATGGACAATAATGGAACAATTGATTTCTCAACAGGTAATGGAAACGTAGGAATGTATGCAACTACTGGTGGAATTGGTCGAAACTATGGTAATATAAAAGTAGGATTTTCTAATACTTCAGCTAAAGAATATGGTGTAGGTATGGCAACTGGATACTATGATGATGATAGAACATCACCAACATATGGTCAAACTTTCAACCAAGGAACAATTGAAAACCATGGAACAATTGAAGTAACTAATCCAAATACAATAGGTATGTATGCTGTTGGAGCAGGTTCTAAAGCTGTAAACTATGGAAACATCAACCTTTTAGGAAGTGAAACAGTTGGAATGTACATTGACAGAGGAGCAGTAGGAGAAAACTGGGGAACTATCCAGACAGCGGCAAGTGGACTTACAAAAGTAAAAGGAGTTTACGTTGCTAACGGAGGTTACATTAAAAACTACGGAACAATAAATATTGCGGCTTCAGATTCTAAGAGTGCAGGAATCTGGACAGATAAAGCGGAAAATGCTGAAGAACATGCAACTGGAGTAAATCCGACTACCGGAGGAAACCAGACAGGAACTTCAACTCCGGCAATGAAAGTTGCTACAGCTTCTGACATGAAAGATATGGGAGGAAGAACAATAAAAGTTCCGCCTAGAGTGACATCGCCTACAGTAACTGATGTAAATGGAAGCATAATTCCTATATATCAGGTGGATACAAATGCTGCAACACCGGCACCGGCATCAGCAATTGTAACATCAGCTTCAGGAATTACATCAATAGATCTTTCAGCAGGTAATTTCTTGAGCTATCCATCAGCTTCAGAAGCTTCAAGCTTAGGAATGTATGTGGATACTTCAGGAGTTAATTACACAAATCCTATTCAGGGAATAAACAACTTGACTGGATTGACTGACATTGACCTGTTCTTTGGAACAGAAGCATCCAGATATACAACAGCAACAGCAATTGAAGTGGGAGATAATATCCTGAAACCTTACAATGATGCTTTAAGTGGAGTTGTAACAGCAGGAACTACATTGAATGTAACATCAGCAAGTTTAACTTGGATGGCACAACCTACTAAAAATGCTGCAACAGGACTTCTTGACAAAGTTTACTTAGTTAAAGTTCCATATACAATGTTTGCACAGAAAGGTGATACACAGACATATAACTTCTTAGTTGGACTTGAACAAAGATATGGAGTGGAAGGTTTAGGAACAAAAGAAAAATCAGTATTGGATAAAATAAGTAACTTAAACGGAGGAGAAGGACACATTCTGGCTCAGGCATTTGATGAAATGAAAGGTCATCAATACTCAAGTATCCAGCAAAGAACTAAGGCAACAGGAGATATTTTGAGTAAAGAGTTTGATTACTTGCAGGATGAATGGAGAAATCCTAGTAAAGATAATAACAAGATTAAAGTATTTGGTCACAGAGGAGAATATAATACAGATTCAGCAGGTGTAGTTGATTACACAAACAATGCATATGGAGTGGCTTATGTTCATGAAAATGAAACTGTAAAACTTGGACGTAAATCAGGATGGTATGCAGGAGTGGCTAGTAACATATTCAGTTTTAAAGATCTAGGAGAATCTAAAGAAACTCAAACTATGCTGAAGGCAGGAATCTTTAAGACAATGTCACCTGCATCAGACCACAATGGTTCATTAACTTGGACAATTGCAGGAGAAGCATTTGCAAGTATCAACAATATGAAACGTAGATACTGGATTGTAGATGAAACATTTGAAGCAAAATCAGATTACACAACATATGGTGCGGCATTAAAGAATGAACTTGGATATAATATAAGAACAAGTGCAAGAACAAGCATCAGACCATATGGAGCATTGAGTATGGAATATGGAAGATATTCTGATATCAAGGAAAAAGGACCAATGTCACTGGAAGTACAAGGAAATGACTACTTCTCAGTACAGCCTGAATTAGGAGTATCATTCAACTATATCCAACCTGTAGGAGTTAAGAGCCAATTTAAAGCTAGCTTGACAGCAGCGTATACAAATGAATTAGGAAAAATAAACGATGTTAGAAATAAAGCTAGATTAAGAGGAACTACAGCTGATTACTATGAATTGAGAGGAGACAAAGAAGATAGAAGAGGAAATGGTAAATTTGACCTTAATATCGGATTTGACAATACAAGATTCGGAGTAACATTTAATGCAGGATACGATACTAAAGGAAGCAATGTAAGAGGAGGATTAGGATTTAGAGCTATTTACTAATAACTCTTCATACAGAGAAAAAAGCTTCTGTCAGAAATATAATCTTTAATTCAGAAAATATAAAAAATAGAGACACCGTCAATATTATTTTGACGGTGTTTTGTTGTATTAGAAATATCAATAAGCTAGAAAAATAGATTGTTTGAATATATATTACTCTTTAAATAAAGTTAAGATATATATATAAAATATATATCTAATATCTTTCGATAAATAAAATGTATAAAAAAATAAAAATATGATTATACAAATAATTGAAAATGTGCTATAATTAACGAAACAAATGGAAAATACAGTTATCTATAATAAAAAAACATATTTAGACAAAGAAAAAATAAATAAAAATAAACGGAAGCAGATAAATATAAAGCCTAATTGATAAATGCTATTTAATTAGAAATAACACTATAAAATAGAATGGATAATGTTATTCAAAGTAATGCTATATTTAAGGAGGAAAAATATGAAAAGGAAAATACTTTTGCTGTCAGCTTTATTTATAATGGCAACGGTAAGTTATTCAGCAGAAAAACAAAGTCTGGAGGCAAGTCTGAATTCAATAGAAAATAAGTTTAACGACCTGCTTGAAAAAGAAGCACAGAAGAAAAGGGAATTTGAAGTACAGAAGGCTCAGCTTGAAAATGAAGTTGCAGACCTTAAAGCAAAAGAAGAAGGAAAGGAAAAACTTTTTGAAAAATTGAAGAAGGATTCAGAAGTTAGATGGCACAGGGACAAATATAAGCAAATCCTAAACAACTATGATACATATTACAAAAATCTAGCAAAATTAATAAGAGAAAAAGAACAGAAAATAGCTGAATTGGAACAAATATTAGCAATAATGGGAAATTAGTTAAGTAAAATATTGAAGGATATAACAAAATATTTTTATTCATTCTACTTAATTTTATTTGCATGAAACAGCAGTTCATTAATAAAAAATCATAAACTCGCCAATGGCTCAGACAAT
>NZ_KI272865.1:0-37171 GCF_000469505.1 Leptotrichia sp. oral taxon 215 str. W9775
GAGTCCAACCGGGGACGCCATTTTTTTTTATACGATGGTTTTTTATAGGATATATTGATAGTATATTTTAATAGATATTATTAAATTATAAGATGTATGCAGCATATAATTGTTTGAATTTTAAGTTCATTGATTGTATGTTGCTTTTTTATTTTTAATGATAGTAAGAAATATTATATATTTGACATAAACTCCTATATTTGTTATCATTTACTAAAGAATTCTATGGAAAGGAAGATATATGATTATAAAAATTGACGGAAGTGTTGATCATGATACGCTTAAAGAAATAATTGCAAGACTTGAAACTGAAAATAAAGTCAGTGTAAAACCAATAATAGGGGAAGATTATACAATTTTAGGACTTGTCGGAGATATAAGTACAATAGATATAAAGCATATACAGTCATTGGATTATGTTTTAGATGTTCAGAGAATACAGGAGCCATATAAGAGAGCAAGTAGAAAATTTAAGCCGGAAGATTCAATTATAAAAATAGGAAATGTGGAAATTGGTGGAAATAATTTAGTTATGATGGCAGGACCTTGTTCTGTTGAAAATGAAAAGCAAATTATTGATACAGCAAAAGCGGTAAAAGCAGCAGGGGCTACAATGCTAAGAGGTGGTGTAGTTAAGCCGAGAACGTCTCCTTATGCATTCCAGGGATTGGGAATGGAAGGAATAAAGCTTATGAAAAAAGCTAAAGAGGAAACTGACTTACCAATTGTCTGTGAAGTTATGTCAATTGCACAGTTACATGAATTTGGACCACATTTGGATATGATTCAATTGGGTGCAAGAAATATGCAGAATTTTGATTTATTGAAGGAAGTTGGAAAAACTAATATTCCAGTACTTTTAAAAAGAGGATTAAGTGCAACAATTGAAGAATGGCTGATGTCAGCTGAGTATATTTTGGCAGGTGGAAATGAAAATGTTGTTCTTTGTGAAAGAGGAATTAGAACTTATGAAACTGCTTATAGAAATGTATTGGATTTGAATGCTGTACCTATGATTAAGAAATTGACTCATTTACCAATAATTGTGGATTCTGCACATGCAACAGGAAAGCACTGGATGGTAAAACCGCTTGGAATGGCAGGAATAGCGGCAGGAGCAGATGGACTTATGGTGGAAGTGCATCCAGAGCCAGATAAAGCATTGTCAGATGGACCACAATCATTAAAATTTGAAGTGTTTGAAGATTTGATGCAGGATGTGGAAAAAATTGCAAATGTATTGGGAAAAACTTTTAAGACAAAATAGTTTTCTTTTTGGAAATATTATGAGTTATGTATAATATTAAGAAGTAATATTAGAAAATGTTATTTAGAGTAAAATAGTGAAATGAGATAAGATTATGATAGAAAAAATAAAAGATTTAACAGTGACAATAGTAGGGCTTGGAGTAATCGGAGCAGCTTTTGCAGAGAGTTTTAGGGAAATTGGTATTAAAATAATTTATGGAATTGATATTGATGAGGAAACTTTAAGGAAGGCTGAAGAGAAAAATATTATAAACAAAGGGTTTATTGAAACAAAGGAACCTTTGGAAAAATCAGATTTTGTAGTGATTACTCTTTATCCTAACTTAATGAAATCATTTTTTGTAAATAATATTGATAATTTTAAAGAAAATGCTATAATTACTGATGTTGTGGGAATTAAAGAGAAAATTATTAGGGATATTGATCCGATTATAGAAGAAATTAGAAAGAAAAATGGAAAAAATATTGATTTTATTTTTGGACATCCAATGGCAGGACGTGAAAAACGGGGAATCGATTTTGCAGATAGCAAGGTTTTTAAGAATGCAAATTATATAATAATTAAAGATGAAAAAAATAAAAGGGAAAATTTGGAATTACTGTCAGAAATTGTAAAGCAGATGGGATTTAAGAAGGTCAGTTTTCTTACTGCACAGGAACATGATGAAATTATTGCATTTACGAGTCAGCTTACCCATGCAATTGCAGTTTCGCTTGTAAATAGTGACAGTGAAAAGTATGATACTAACCGTTTTATTGGGGATTCCTATCGTGATTTGACAAGAATTGCAAAAATAAATGAAGATTTGTGGGCAGAGCTGTTTATGGGAAATAAGAAAAATCTTTTGGAAATGATACAGCAGTTTGAAAAGGAACTTGATATAATCAAAGATGCCTTGAATAATAATGACTTGGGGACATTAAAAGAAAAATTCATAATGTCTACAAGACGTAGGGAAAAAATTGATTAAGAAGTGTCTGATTACACTGTGGAATTAAACTTGAAAGATATAATTTAAAATAGCTTTTTATATAGTAAAATCATTTTAAATTCCTAAATTTGATGATTTTACTATATTTTAATATATATTGTTTTTTGTTGTGAAAAATTGTATTATAATGATATGTAAAAAGGACGGATATACTATGGAAAAATTGCACGTTGGATTAGGAAAAAATTCTTATGATATTCTAATTGGAGAGAATTTTTTTGAGAGATTCCCTGAATATATTGGAAAGGTTTATAAAGGAAAGAAATTATTTGTAATTACTGATTCTAATGTAGACAGGATTTATAAAAATGAGTATGAAAGAATGTTTAGAGGGTTTGATTATAAGATATTTGTACTGCAGGCGGGAGAGAAACATAAACATATTGGGATAATGCCTGGGATCTATTCAGCTATGGTAAATGCAGGACTTACAAGAAAGGATATTGTTGTTGCATTTAGTGGAGGAGTTGTTGGAGATATTGCCGGATTTGCGGCTGCCAGTTATATGCGTGGGATTGGATTTATACAAATTCCTACAACAATTGTTTCGCAAGTTGACAGCAGTGTCGGAGGAAAAGTTGGAGTTGACTTACCTGAGGGGAAAAATCTTGTTGGAGCATTTCATCAGCCTAAACTTGTTTTAATCGATAATTATTTTCTGAATACACTAACAGACAGATATTTTTATGACGGATTTGCAGAAATTGTGAAATATGGATGTATTTATGACAAAAAATTTTTTGACAGACTTGTGGAAATTGTGGAGAAAGTTGGAGTTTTACAAGATGATGAAAATTATATACAGCAATTGCGTAAACATCTGATGAAATATGTAAATGAGCTTGTTTACCGTTCATGTGAGATAAAAAAGGAAGTTGTGGAAAAGGATGAGAAGGAAAGCAATTTAAGAATGATATTGAATTTTGGGCATACTATTGGACATGCGATAGAGCAGTATACAAATTATGAGAAATATTGCCATGGAGAAGCAATTTCTGCTGGAATGATGGATATTACAAAAATTGGAGAGAAAAAAGGATTTACCAAAGAAGGGGAAGCTGTGAAAATTGCAAAATTGCTTAAAGCATTAAATTTGCCAACTGAAATTGAGTATCCGAAAGATGAGATTGCGAAGATTATGAAAAGAGATAAGAAAAGTACGAGTGATGGGATTAATTTTGTAATTTTAAAGGAAATTGGGGAAGTTGAAATTATGAAGATTGGGGCAGAAGAGATTTTTGAGTAAATTTTAGTTGCAAGAATGAAAGTAGTCAGAAAATGAAATTAAAAAGTTCAGATATTGTATGAATTATTTGAAATAATGAGGAAGTGATAAAATATGGTACAGGAAAATTTTAAAAAAGTGGAAAAGGCGAACTGGTTAAAAATAATTTTTAATTCAGCAAGATTTTTAATTTATTTGCTGGTATTAAATATAGGAGTAGTTTTATTATTTACTGTTGAGATAAGCAGAAATTTTTATGTTTCTACCGTAGTGATTTTTATAGTTTTATTGATTATATTAGGTATAGCAGATTTCTTTGTATTTTCGTATTATAAAAAGAAGTATCCAAATATTTATTTTTATGATGATGGTTTCAGTGTAGGAAAAAATGAAAAAAATTATTATAAAAATTTACAATATTTTCTTTCAAAGGAAGTATATATGGTAGGAAATACATTTACAGCCATTTTTTTCAAATCTAATGAAGGAAAATGGGAAAAAATTAATGCAGGTGGGTATAAGAAAGATTCTTTTGACTTATTTCAGGAAGATTTTGTGAAACAGAATTATTTGAAAGCATTAGAAAATATTGAAAATGGAAGAAATGAGGAATTTTCATTTAGAAAATCACATAAATTGAGTTTCAGTCTTTTCTCAGACAAGAAACAAATTGAAAATCTTGATAATTTAAAGAAAATAAAAGTTTCAAAAGAAAATATTATATTTGATGATGAAATATATAACTGGGAAGAATATATAATTGGTGTAACAGATGGAGTGATATTTGTAAAGGATTTAAATGATAATATTATTTTAGCTTTTGGAAATGAAATGGAGATTTTCTGTGAAAATCTGCTAGTCTTTTTAATAAGAAAACTGAATAAAAATTAGATGAAAAGGAGTATGAATATGAAGAGATATTTAAACGGAATTTTATTTGCGGGGTTGAGTTCCATTATTGCAGCTATGATTTGCTTGGGTTTTTCGATGATTTTTTTAGGATATAAAATAATTACTGTAATAATATTTTTTATAGTTTTTTTTGGATGGTTATTCGGAATTAAAATAAAAAAAACAGAGATAGAAAGCAAAAATATAACTGAACCTGTGCGTCAAAGTAAATTTGGAGCAAATGCTAAAAATGAAAATATGCTAAATCCCAAATATGAAGCTTTACCAATGAAAGATATTATAAAAGGAATTCCTGTAATTACAATTTTCTCTATGATTGCAGTATACTTTGTTGATGTGATTTTATTGGCTTATTATTTGAAAAAAGAGCAGGGTGTTGAATTTTTAAATGGATTGGCATATTCATGGACGGAAGTTTTTAAAATAAGTAAAGAAATATATATAGACTGGGGTTGGGTGATTATAGCTGCAGTTATATTTACTGTTCTTTTCATAAAAGGTGAGAAAAAGGAGCAGAAGGATAAGGGAAATTCAAACTAAGCTAGTTAAATTATAAAAAATAAAAATAAAGAATAGGAGTGATGAAAATGAATTATACAGGAATATTAGAAAATAAAAAAAGAAAAAATTTAAAATTACAGAAAGAATTAGGAGATAAAGTAAAGTAAAATAAAAATTTAAATATTTTAAGAATAGAAGTTTCATACTGAAGTCTCCTAAAAATTAAAGGAGAAAAATGAAAATAATTAGTAAATTTAAAGATTTTTACGATTATAAAGTAACAAAATATGGAGTGGATGAAAAGTTAATTTACAATAGAAAAACTAATTGCGACTACTATAAAATGCAATTTCAATATTTTAATCCACTTGAAAATAATGCTGAGAAAATTTCAGTAGAAGATTTTAATAATAATTTAAAAGAACACGTAAAATTATTTGATAAAATTAATCATAATAAAATACTTATTGTTGGAGAAAAAATAGTACACTTATTTTTTACTGAAGATGGTATATATACTCAGTATGATATTAAAAACCCTAAAAGTATAAGTGAAGGAACTATATATAAATATTGGGCTTATTTTTCTGACACAAAAGAAATTACTTTTAATGATGGAAAAAAGTTTGATATTCATATAGCTTTTGCAGAATTATGGAATGATTTTTTTGCTTATGATAGAAAAAGATTACTATCATTTCTAAATATCTCAAAAGAAGAAACTCTTTTTAATGAACCAATGATCTTAATAGAATATACTGGTAAAATTGATAGAAAAATTGCAAGATTTGATAATTCTGTATATAAAGCCACTTTAAACCCTAATTTATCGCAGATGGGGATATATTTTGATGAAGATTTTATATGGCAAAGTCTGGTTGAATTTTTATCTAATAAAAGAAGTGAAAAGGAAATTATTCCTGAAGTTTCTAATGAAAACAAGATACAGAGTAAAGGTTTTGATTTAAAATCTTCATTTAGACCTAATATGAAGAAGAAGCATAAGGGGGATATATGAAGATAATTAGCAAATTTAGAGATTTTTATGATTACAAAGTGGCAAAATATGGAGTAGATGAAAAATTAGTATATACTAGAAAGACTTATTGTGAATATTTTCAAGTTTTGATTGGGAATATAAGTAATATAAATATAGATTATAGAATATCAGAAGATGATTTTAGTAAAAATTTAAAAAATGACACAAAACCTATAGATGAAAAAAATATTCATAAAATACTTTTTATTGGAGAAAAACTAATACATCTATTTTCTACTGAAAATGGTGTATATACTCATTTTGATATAAAAAATGAAAATGATTTGAGAAAGTTAGATGATTTTCAATATAAAAAAGAAATTACTTTTAAAAATGGAAACATATTTAGTATTTTCAGTAAATTTAGAAGTGATTGGGATTATTTATTATCTTTTAATAGAAAAAAACTAATCACTTCTGACATAGATAAAGATGATATTATTTTAAATGAACCTATGCTTTTAATAGAACTTATTGGTAAATCTAAAAGTAGTAGATATCTTTATGTTTATAAATTTACATATAATCCAAATTTATCAAAATTAGGTGTGTATATTGATGAAGATTTTATCTGGCAAAGTCTGGTTGAATTTTTATCTAATAAGAGAAGTGAAAAGGAAATTATTCCTGAAGTTTCTAATGAAAACAAGATACAGAGTAAAGGTTTTGATTTAAAATCTTCATTTAGACCTAATATGAAGAAGAAAAAATAGTGAAGGTGAAAAATGAAAGTTTATGTGAATATAAAACAGATTGGAAAAAGAAAAAATAAAATTGACAGGAAGGAATATGAAATTAAAGGGAAAATAGGAACAGTAAAAGACCTTTTGATAGAATTTGTTACGATAAATGTAAAAGAATTTAATGAAGGACTTACAGAAAATGATGTAGTTCCGTATCTGACTGATGAAAAAATTAATGATTTATCAGATGCAGGAAAGATTTCATTTGGAGTGGACTACAATGGAAAAAAGCAGGATTTGGAAAAGGCTATTGAAAATGCACTGCAAAGTTATGAAGACGGGATTTACAGGGTTTTTGTAAATGATGAGGAGATTGGTAAAATAAACGACGAGGTGGATTTACAAGAGAATGATGAGCTGACATTTGTCAGACTTACGATGCTGGCTGGGAGAATGTGGTAACGGATAAATTTAAAAATAATTTATAAGGAGATATAATTATGGTACTAGATTACAGGATTCCTGACGAATTGAAAAAAAGTTACAAAGAAAAATTGGGAAAGGAAAAGGAAAAATTAAATCCTGAAAGCCAAAAATTTATTGAAGATGTGCTGAAGGGAAATGTTAAAACTGGAAGATATGAGCACGAAACCTTTGCAATTTTAGAAATGAAAAAGAAAATTAAAAATATTGAAAATGTTACTTTTGAAGAAATTTATCCTGAAGAAATTTATCCTGCACTGGATTTAATGATAGGAAAAAAATTTAGGGAAATATTTCTTGAAATTTGTCAAAAAATTGTAAAAATGCCTTATACAAGATGGTATTACAGAAAAATGATATTGAGTTCAAATTATGCGGATCATTTGATAAATATGTGGGATATTTTGTCTAATCTGGTTACATTACATATTTTGGATATGGATATTATGAAAATATTGAAAGGTGAATATGACAGAAAAAAATATCCAGGTATATACTCCTTTGCGTTACACTATCTCTGGTGTGAAATTGATAGGGGAAATAAGGAAGTCATAGAATTTTTAAAAGACTTGATGTTGAGTGAAAATAATACATTTTTACTGGATTATACGACTTTCAGGGCAATCTTTGCTTCAGATAATCGGGAACTTGTGGAACTTGCCGGGAAATTACTGCTGGCCGCAAAGCTTCAGGAAGGGCTGAGACAGGCAATCTGTGAAACGATGGACAGTGGAACAGTGGAAAACTTTAACTATATGTTTAAAATTGTGTATGACAATGATTTATTAAGATTTTCATCGGTGAAAAGGGCTTTGGCAACATGGACTGGAATTGGTGAAACGTATGCAGACAGAATTGGCAAGAAGGAAATTGAAATTATTAAGAAAATTGTGGAAAATCCAGAATATGCTGATGAGCTTTTGAAAAGTGATGACAATGTGGAACTGCTTCTGGGACTTTGGCAGAAGGGAAGAGAAGATATTTCAGCAGCTATAAATGCAATTGAAGAAATTTTAGCTGGTGGGAAACGTCATAGTATCCTGCTTGCTTCATATTATATTCAGCTTATTCAAAATATAAGATTAGCCGGGAAAACTGCAAAAAAAGTTATTTATCAATATCCGAAGGATTTGGAAATTTTTGCATGCTATTTGGATAGCTTTATGAGAACAGGAACTAGTTATGAAATTTATAATAGAATAGATAGTGGCCAATTTAAATTGACTGATTTTTTTGCGGATGAAAAAGAGGCAAAAGAATTTTTTGGAATATTAGAAAAATTTCTTAAGGAAATGAAAAAAGCCAGAAAGGATTTTTCACCTTGTATTTTCCCATGGTATGCGGTTTCACTGTATAAAGTGGCAATTGCTGATAAAATGGCAATAATCGCCCTCTTTTTAAAAGGTGAATATGTTGAAAAAATTTTTGAGTATTCGAAAATTTTTAGTTACTATGTGAAAGAGGATGTTTTTAATCTTGTATCCCAAAAACTTGAAAATGAAAATTATGAAAAGTATGTGATTGATGGATTGAAGGATGCGGGAGTAACAGACAAGGCCTTTGAGGCAGTTCAAAAATATAATTTAGTTCCAAAATACCGTAAAGAAATAGAAGGAATGTTAAAGTTAAAAACATCAAATGTACGTAAGAATCTGATTAGTTTACTTTATATGCAGGAAGAAGCTGCATTTTATGAGACTGTTGAAAATCTCATAACAACAAAGGATGTAAATAAACGGTTAGCCGCATTTGACTTGCTTTTAAAGGCTAAAAATGAAAAAAAGTACGATTTGAAAACATTGAAGAAATATGTAAAACTTGTGAAAGAACCTACTTCAAGTGAAATTGTACTAATTGATGAAGTTAACAGGGAAGAGAAAAAGGTTGCTAATGAAAAACTTGGATATGATATTAATTATGAGCCAAGCTTTGAAAATACTGAATTTTTAGAAAAAAAACCGGATATGAGCCAAGTATTTACAAAATCAACAGATGAACTTCTGGAAATTATAAAAAAACTGAATGACTTATATACAGAACACGAAAATTATGAGTATAAGACAGCTTATGGGACAACTACTCTGCTGTCTAATTCATTTTCTCCGATTTACCCTTTAAATGGCCAGTATGATTATAGAAATCAGAAATTAAGGGATTATCCGCTTGAAGAAGTTTGGAGGGAATTTTTTAAAACAGAAATTAAAGATTTTGAAACATTGTACCAGCTTTACTTTTTCTCAAAATCAAAGTTTTTAGAAAATGGATATTTGAATTATACAAAAGAAATGCTTGGATTTAACCCGAATGAGCTAATTGAAAAAATAGAGGCTGAGCAAAAGGAAACAAATGGATTAAAATATTTTGATGTAAACAGGAAATATTCTTATTCAATTGGGAAAATCAGTCAAGTTATAAATATACTTGTAAATGAATATGAAGATCAAGACAGGGACTATTCCTATAAATTTGGAAAAATGATTTTTTCCTATGTTTATAATAATCTGAATGAAAGTGAACTTTTGACAAAGGAAGTGAGAAGTTATATAAGAAATAGAGATGACAAGGATGTATATTTAAGCATTTTTGAAAATAATACAATTTTCCGGTCAGCTAAAAATGGTATAAAAAATTATTCAAATGACAAGGAATTTGCCGAACAGTTTATTTTGAAATATAAAATTTATAAAAAACTGTATAATTATGCAGAAAAAGAAGATGGTAAATTAAGAGGAGAACTGATTTCAATTGATGAATTTGCTCTTGCTGTAACAAAGGGAATTATTGAAAAAGATGAGTTTTACATTGAAATCCTCAATCGTGAAAATACAAAATCTAAAGTAAAAGCACTATGCGATATTATTTATGGTAATAAAAATTCTGATAAAAAAGAAAATAATCCAAAAGTTATGGAATTTTTGAAAAAAGAAGGACAAAAGGTAATTGACTATATTTTGGAAACAGAGTTTAAAAGAGGGGAAACTCCTGTGGAATATTCAAATACAATCCATCAGATTCCAGTTGTAAAAGGAATTGACAATCTCATTAAGATTTTAATGGCATTGGGAAATGAAAAGCTGGAAAGAGGAGGATATTATTCGGATTATTATAGTGAGGATTCTAAAAAATCCAATTTGAGTCACCTTTTGAAAAAAAGTCAGCCTGATAAGGATGATACGAGCAAGCTTTTTGCCAAGAAAATAAAAGGAAGTAAAATTAGTCAGCAACGGCTTATAGAAGTGGCAATGTATGCACCACGCTGGACACCGCTTATTCAGGAATATTTAGGCTGGGAAGGGCTGGAAAGTGCATGTTATTATTTCCATGCACATATAAGTGATGTTTCTAAAAATATGGAAAGCCTGTTTGCAAAATATACTCCGATTTCTGTTGAAGATCTGGCAATAGGGGCTTTTGATATTGACTGGTTTAAAGCGGCTCATAAGGAATTGGGAGCAAAAAGATTTGAGATGCTTTATGAAGCGGCAAAATATGTGTCAGATGGGGCAAAGCATTCGAGGGCAAGAATGTTTGCAGATGCTGCACAGGGAAAACTTAAATTAAAGGAAACTGAAGCAAAAATTCAGGATAAGAGAAATAAGGATCTAGTTGCCAGTTATTCATTAATTCCACTTAAAAAGGATAGGGATAAGGATTTACTTCAGAGATATAAATTTTTACAGAAATTCCTGAAGGAAAGTAAGCAGTTTGGGGCTCAGCGTAGGGCAAGTGAGGCAAAGGCATTTGAAATATCTCTTGAAAATTTATCAAGAAATGCCGGATATTCTGATGTAATCCGTTTAGTATGGAGTATGGAAACAGCTTTAATTAATGAAATGAAACAATATTTTGAACCGAAGGTAATAGAAGAAACTGCTGTATTTATAAAAATTGATGAATTTGGGAAAACTAAAATAGTTTTTGAGAAAAATGGAAAAGTGTTAAAAACAATGCCAGCTAAACTGAAGAAAAATAAATATATTGAGGAAATTAAGGAAGTAAATAAAAATCTGACAGAACAGTACAGACGTTCTAAAAAAATGCTGGAAGAGGCAATGGAAGACGGAACAGAATTTTATAATTATGAAATAAAAAATCTGATGGAAAATCCTGTAATTTCACCATTGCTTGACACACTTGTCTTTAAATCTGAAAATAATCTTGGTTATTACAGTGACGGCAGTCTTGTAACTGTTAATGGTGAAATTATTGAGCTTGAAGAAAATAAAATGTTGAAAATTGCTCATGCTCTTGATTTATACAATAGTGGAAAATGGAGTGAATATCAGCAGGATTTATTTACAAAAGAGATAAAACAGCCTTTTAAACAGGTATTTAGGGAAATTTATGTAAAAACTGCTGATGAAAAAGGTAAGGACAATTCTTTAAGATATGCCGGACATCAGATTCAGCCACATAAAACAGTTGCTGTATTGAAAAATAGAAGATGGGTTGCCGATTATGAAGAAGGGTTGCAAAAAATCTACTATAAAAACAATATTATAGCAAAAATTTATGCAATGGCAGACTGGTTTTCTCCTTCTGACATTGAAGCACCGACACTTGAATGGGTTTGCTTTTATGACAGAAAGACATTTAAACCGATGATGATAGATGACGTTCCTGATTTAATTTTTACGGAAGTGATGAGAGATGTGGATTTGGCTGTAAGTGTAGCTCATGTAGGTGGAGTTGATCCTGAAGCCAGTCATTCAACAGTTGAAATGAGAAAGGCAATTATTGAATTTAACCTTAAATTATTTAAACTTTCAAATGTTACGTTTACAGAAAGACATGCTATAATAAAAGGAAAACGGGCAGAATATACAGTTCATCTGGGAAGTGGAGTTGTTCATCAGAAAGCGGGGGCTGAAATAAATATATTACCGGTACATTCTCAGCATAGAGGAAGAATTTTCCTGCCATTCGTTGATGAAGATCCAAAAACAGCTGAAATTATGAGTAAAATTATTTTATTTGCAGAAGATACTAAAATAAAAGATCCATTTATTTTGGAGCAGATAAAGTAAAAAAATAAAGGTTTTGATATAAAAACTTCATTTAGACTAAAAATGAAAAAGATAAAATAAATGCTAAAGGGAGAAGAAAGATTTATGAAAATAAAAATAAGACCAGGTAAGTTAAATGGAACGATAGAAATTCCCCCATCAAAAAGCTACTCTCATAGGGCAGTAATTGCGGCGGCATTGGCTGAAAATGGTAAAAAATCAAAAATTGATAATTTGAAGTTTTCGGTAGATATTACAACAACTACGGATATTATGGAAAACTGGGGAGCGGAAATAGAGCGTTTTGAAAGTGCTCTTGAAATTATTGGAAATGGTGGAAAAGTTGTTCCAAGGGATAAGTACGTGCAATGCAATGAATCAGGATCAACAATAAGGTTTTTAATACCTGTTGGAATTACAAGTAAAAATGAACTGGTTTTTGACGGGAAAGGAAAACTTGTAGACAGACCGCTTGATTCGTATTATAGGATTTTTGATAAACAGGGATTAAAATATGAAACAACAGGTGGGAAATTACCACTTACAGTAAATGGGAAGCTGAAGCCAGGGAATTATGAAATTGATGGAAACATAAGCTCACAGTTTATTACTGGACTTTTGTATGCTTTGCCACTTTTAGAGGGGGATTCAAAGCTGATTATTAATAAAAATCTGGAGTCAAAGGGGTATGTTGATTTGACTTTGGAAATATTGAAACTGGCTGGGATTGAGATTGTGAATAATGATTATAAGAGTTTTGATATAAGGGGAAATCAGACTTATAAGCCTTTTGATTACACTGTTGAAGGAGATTACTCACAGGTGGCATTCTGGATTGTGGCCGGAATAATTTCGGCAAACAGGGATAATGAAGTGAAATGCCTTCATGTGAATAAAAACTCGCTGCAGGGAGATAGGGAAATTATTGAGATTGTGACTAGAATGGGGGCAAAACTTGAGATTTTTGATGATTATGTGATTGTAAAGCCTTCTAAAACTAAAGGAACAATAATTGATATTTCTCAATGTCCTGATATTGGACCTGTTCTAACTGTACTGGCTGCCTTGAGCGAAGGGGAAACTCGTATTATTAATGGAGAAAGATTGAGAATAAAAGAATCGGATAGAATAACTTCGATAAAAACTGAGCTTAATAAACTTGGAGGAAATGTATCTGAGGAAGGTGACAGCTTAATTATTCAAGGTGTAGAAGGATTTAGAGGTGGAGTTACAGTAAATGCATGGAATGACCACAGAATTGCAATGTCTTTGGCAGTTGCTTCAACAAGATGTGAAAAGGAAATAATTTTAGAAGAAGCTGAAAGTGTCAGAAAATCTTATCCGCATTTCTGGGATGACTTTGTGAAAATGGGTGGAGAGATAGAAGTTATTGAGAAGTAGAATTAAAATTGTAAGGAGCAAAAAATGGGAGCAAATTTTGGAAAAAATTATAAAATTTCATTGTTTGGAGAATCGCATGGGACAGCGTTAGGAGTAAATATTGACGGAATTCCGGCTGGAACAGAACTGGATTTGGAATTTATTACAGAAGAAATGAAAAGAAGGGCACCAGGAAGGTCAAAATTGACAACGCCTAGATTTGAGAAGGATGAATTTGAGATTTTGAGTGGATTTTTTGAAGGTAGGACAACAGGAACTCCTCTTGCAATGATAGTTAGAAATAGGGATCAGAGATCGAAGGATTATAGTGAACTTAAAATAAAACCAAGACCTGGTCATGCCGACTGGTCAGGAATGAACAGATATGACGGATTTAATGATATTCGTGGCAGCGGGCATTTTTCAGGAAGAATAACAACTTCGATTGTATTTGCCGGTGCCATTGCAAAGCAGCTTTTGAAAAGTCAGGGAATTCTCGTTGGAGCACATATAAAGTCACTTTACGATATAGAAGAAAGGGATTTTATAGAAAGTGATATTACTGAAGAAAATATTAATAAATTGCGGGAAATGATTTTGCCTACTTTGGAAGAAGGGGTAGGACAAAAAATGGAAGAAGCTATAATGAAGGCCAGGGAAGAGGAAAATTCCCTGGGTGGAGTTGTGGAACTGATGATTACAGGATTAAAACCTGGAATTGGAGACCCATTTTTTGAATCGATTGAAAGTGAAATTTCAAGAATGATATTTTCAATTCCGTCTACAAAGGGGATTGAATTTGGAGCGGGATTTGGAATTACGAGAATGACAGGATATGAAGCAAATGATGAGATGTATTTTGATGAAAATGGAAATGTTAAATCATATACGAATAACAATGGAGGAATTATTGGTGGAATTTCAACAGGAATGCCTATAAGCTTTAAAGTTGCAATAAAACCGACAGCTTCAATTTCAAAAGCTCAAAAGACAGTAAATCTGGAAACTAAAAAATCAGATATTCTGGAAGTACAAGGTAGACATGATCCGGTAATTGTTCCAAGGGCAATTGTTGTATTGGAATGTGCAACTGCAATTGTGATTTTGGATAGATTGCTGGAAAGTCAAAAAAATAGAGGTTTACAATTATAATATTTTTAGGAGGACACTATGGGGAAATACCGGAGTGAAGCAAAAAAGCTATTGGAACTTATAGGTGGAAAAGATAACATAGCCAGTGTTACTCACTGTGCCACAAGAATGAGATTTGCATTAGTTGATGAAGCTAAAGCGAATGTGAAAGAAATTCAGGGGTTGCCTACAGTAAAGGGAACGTTTACAAATGCAGGGCAATTTCAGGTAATCATGGGAAATGATGTTGGAGATTTTTACAAGGATTTTATTGGATTATCCGGAATAGAATCTGCATCAAAAGAAGATGTGAAAAAAGCTGCAATGACTAAACAGCCTTTACTTCAAAGAATGGTTGCACATCTGGCTGAAATTTTTGTACCGTTGATACCTGCACTGGTAGCAGGAGGGTTAATGCTTGGATTAGGTAATTTCTTAGGTCAGGAAATGAAGTCTTTGGGAGTGAAAGTAGCTGAAGATGGAAAAACAATATATAATTCTTTAAAGGATATTTCACAGATAGCTAAAATAATATATTTTTTCACAGACTGGATAGGTGGAGCAGTCTTTGGTATGTTACCAGTATTAGTTTGCTGGTCAACTGTTAAAAAGTTTAAAGGTAATGAAGCACTTGGAATTGTATTAGGATTGATGTTAGTATCGGGAGTTATGCTAAATGCCTACGTTTATGGAAATATATCAGCAAGTAGGGAATTGGCAGATAAAGGAGTATATTTAAGAGATATTTTAATTGACGGTTCTGCAAAATATGCCGGATTATTTAAAAAGGGGGATCCTTTTAGTATTGATGCAGGAAAATATATTTTAAATTTAGGGTTCTCAAAAATAATGCTGATAGGGTATCAGGCTCAGGTGTTACCGGCAATGTTTGCAGGAATAGCAATGTGCTATATTGAAAAATTCTTTAATAAACGAACGCCAGAAGTATTAAAATTAGTATGGGTGCCATTTGTAACGTTAGTAGTAACAGGAGTGTTAACACTATTATTTATAGGCCCGGTTGCAAGAACTTTAGGAGAATGGTTGACAGAAATTTTCAAATTTTTATTTAAAACACCTGGGTTAAAATATTTAGGAGCATTAATATTCGGAACAACTTATGCTCCATTGGTAATAACGGGGCTACATCATACATTCATAGCAGTGGATTTACAATTATCTGCTACAGGAGGCGGAACATTTATATGGCCTCTGATAGCTTTATCAAATATCGCTCAGTCAGGAGCTGTACTTGCAACATATTTCCTTTACAAAAAGGATAAAAAGCAGGAATCAGTTTCAATGTCGGCAACAGTATCTGCCTGCTTTGGAATTACAGAACCTGCGATGTTTGGTGCTAATTTAAAATTTATGTATCCATTTTATGCGGCACTGGTTGGTTCAGCAGTAGGAGCATTAATATCTACAGCATTTGATGTTATGGCTACCGGAATTGGAGTTGGAGGTCTTGCGTTGGCATTTTTATCAATAAAAGAAGGAATAATTGCATTTTGGCTTGCATCAATTGCAGCTTTTGGACTATCTTTTGGATTAACATTTGTATTTTCAAAAACAAAATTAAATAAAAAAGGTTAATTTAATATATAAAAAATATTTCCTCGAAAAATTTTAAACCTTAATATAGAACAGAAAGGAAGAATAGAATGAAAAAAATTATAATATTATTTTTAACTGTAATGTCATTACAGATTTTTGGAGCAAATTATAGAGTTACAGGAAATAAGTTAACTCAGAAGGAATTGATGACAAATAATTCAGAAATTGAAAAAGAAATAAAAAGATTTTTTACTGAAGATTATATTGAAGTTTTCAAGGATGAGCTTGCAAAAAGGACAGGAGGGTATGAGGAACTGGAAAAAGCATATTCCAGTTTAGGAGATAAATATATATCTGAAATGGAATATAAAATAAATGAAATAAATTATCTTTCAGATAAAAAAGCAAATGTTATTACAGAGTTAAAAGGTATAGATTTTGAAAGACTGGATGTTGAAAAGATATTAGATGAAAAAAATGTAGATAATAAACTTATAAAAGAACTTTTTTCAAATCTGAGTAAAGAGGAAATGGTGGAAATATTTCAGATGGATGAAACAGAAGCAGAAGAAATAGTTATAAAAAAATTTTTGCCACACTTGATAGAAGTTATTTTAGAAGAAATAGATAGAGTAAAAACATATAGAGTAGACAAAATAGAGCTTGAACTGGATAAAATAAACGGGAAATGGGAAATAACAGCAGAAAATTAATTTGTCCAGTTGGAATATAGATACATAATATATACCAGAATAAATGAAAATAAAAAAAGAGATGTTTAAGAAAATTAAGTATTGCCATAAAAAGACTGTTTTTCAGTTTTTAAGGCGTTTTATTTAAATAAACATCTCTTTATATTTAAATATTTAATTTTTCAAATAATCTGCTATTTCATTTAAAGTTCTTTTATCCTCTAAAATACTTGTATGTGTGGCATTTTCAATAACCTTATAATTACAATTATTAAGCCTTGAAGTTTTAAAGGGAACCATTCCATCATCGATTCCAGGAATCAGAATGGAGTATAAAAAATTACCGGATTTATTTCCTATCATTACATAACACTGGTAGTCAGGTTCACCAAGTGAATTTATAAAACTGTCACTGGAAGTTTTAAACTGTTTGACAGCGTCACCCAGAGTGTCTTTAATAATATCAGATATTGGATTGTCTGACAGCTGGCTTCCATGCGACGGTGGTGAAATAAATACAACTTTTCCAAGATTATTCAGTTTATGAGTTTTCAGATAGTATCTTAAAACTCCTGTTCCCATCGAATGTACAATGAAGTTTATTTTTATTTCAGGAAGTCTCTGTTTTCTTCTTATGACATTTTCTTCTTCTACAGTTTTTATCACAGATTCAACATTTGGAGCAATGTATTTTTCAGTAATTTTTTCAACAGTATCTTCGGTTGTGGGATATTGTATATTAATTCCGGAATATCCTTCCTTTTCAAGCGTGTCTGTAATAGCATTTAAAGTTTTTGCTTTTCCGTATATTCCATGAAAAACAATAACGACATCCTTATTTTTATCAAAAGTTCCAAATTTTGTAACATTATACGGATGATAAAGAAGTCTTTTTGTTATTTTTAATCCGGTAAAAGTTATTATTGCGAGAATAATAACAGCAATAGTCAGTTTTTTAAAATTAAATTTCATATTAAATCCTTTATTTGTTTTTTTGAAGTTTATAAAATTCAAATATTCCCTTCTCACCAAGATTTGGAATATATTCATCTACAGAAGGGATGAAATCTGATATTTCCTTTCCCTGTCCTCCAGTAGATATAACATATGATTCGGGTATTTCCTCTTTGTATTTAGCAATAAGTTCCTTTACTGCTCCAACATTACTGTAAAAAATTCCTGAATTTATCTGAGTGACAGTATTTATTCCCAGAACTGTGGAAGGCTTTTCAAATTTAATTTTAGGCAGTTTTGCAGTATTGTTGAAAAGTGCATTTATCGATAAATTTACACCTGGAATAATACACCCTCCCATGTAGGTAGATTCTTTAATCATATCAAAGGTAGTTGCAGTTCCAAAATCAATAATTAAAAGGCTTTTATCAGGATATAACCTTTTTGCCGCCAGAATATCTGCAATCCTGTCAGCTCCCAGTCCTCTTTCCATTCCTTCCAGAATTTTTATCTCGTCATTAATATTATCCAGAGAAATAAAAGCAGGTTCAGTGGAGAAAAATTTCCTTCCAAAATATTCGAATACCTCATTAATATGTGGAACAACTGATGAAACGACAATGTCTGTAACATCAGAAATATTAATTTTTTTAGTTTCAGCAAGATTTTTTAACATAATAAACAAGGTATCTTCAGTAAATTTCAAATCAGTTGGTATACGGAAAGAAGCCATGATTTCTCCACTGTTATTATAGAAAATAGGAACAATGTGAGTGTTTCCTATATCAAATCCTAAAAGCATAAATACCTCCTATAAAATTTTATTATTAAATTTATTCATCATAATGAAATCCAGTGTAAACAGTTCAGTTTAAATAAACAGCTTTACATAAGCAATTATGGATAAAATGACTCCTGTAATTGCTTCTCCCGACATAAGTCCATTTGCAAACAGAAGGGCATCTGAAGAAAACTTTTCTGAAATTTTTTTGGAAACAGAATTAAGAAGTCCTCCAATGAAAACAGGCAATGTAAGGTAAAATGGAAGATAAATCCCTATTCCAAAAGTAAGTACAGGAATATTGAGCATATTAAGTATAAGTCCCGCCAGAAGTCCCGTCCAGAATAAATGTATAAATGGAATTCCTTTTATTACAGAAGCTACTATTGAAGCCTGAAGAACAACTAAATCACTATTTTCTTTAGGTCCAATATTTTTATAGATATTAAAGAATATAAAAAACAGGAATGTTATAACAGCTGAACTTACAGCTGCACCAATTACTTCTCCAATAAACTGGTCAAATGGACGTACCTTCATGTTAAATCCTGACTTAAAGTCATTAAGTATATCTCCTGCAAGTCCGCATGCCACTGCAACAATGCAGGCAATAAAGAATAACGAAAGAAGCGTTATGTTTGTTGAAAAAGTTGAGTTTCCTATTTTCAGGCCGTTAAGAAGTCTGTTTAAAAAAGCAATTGCAAGTATTGAAATTACTGCATAAATTTCCATTGGATTTATACCTGTTTTTCCTGTGGAATATCCAGCAATTGCCGCACATAGAATACATATTATAATTACAACAAGTGACAGGAATATAGAAATTTTATAAATCATTGAAATTATAATAAATGCAAAAATCATAAGAATTCCCAAAACAGGAGCAGAGTTTATGGAAGATATTTTTGATGATTTAGTATTCTTCCCTTTTTTTATTTCCTGCTTTTTAGGTAACAAAATCTTTATTATTATTGAAATTCCTATACCTATCATAAATCCCATTCCAAAACTGTTTTTCATGACATCAAAGTCAGCTATATTTTTAAACTTTGCAATTGGGGATGCTATAAAATGAATAAAAGCTCCTCCAAGAAACCATATAAACGTATTTGTAAATCCAAGAATGTATCCAATCCCAAGTAAAAGTGGCGAAACATAGAAACTTAATAATCCATTTTTTAATGTATAGACAGTGGGAATAAAAGGTGCTTTTCCTTTAAAAAAACTGAAATCCCTGAAAATAGACACGACAGAACTTAGAAGAGTTCCCAATCCCACGATTTTCATGCTGTTCTTATTTTTCCCTGAAGTTACGAGAGTATAGGCGGCTTCCCCAATTGGAAATTCAAGTCCTTCCTCCTCAATAAGTTTTTTTCTGAAAATATACGAGAGGAAGGCTCCCAGAACGCTTCCAGTTAATATTGTAAAGAAAAGAAGCATTTTATCAATATCCTTTAAATTTCCTCCTGAAAGCAGATATCCAGGCAGAGTAAATGCAACCCCTCCTGCAACCATTGAACCTGCACTCATGATTGTATGTGTAACGGTAATTTCCTTCATATTATTTCTCTTGAAAATCTTAAGCAGTGATATTGAAATTAATGTTACCATTATTGTAGGCCAGGGTAATGCACCAAATTTCAGAACTATGTAAAATGAACTTGCCGCAACTGGAATAGCACCGGCAATACCAATTAAAACCGACAGGAGAGTTAAACTTTTCTCCTTATTTTTTTGCATAAAATTATTTCTCCTTTCAAAGTAATTTTGAATTTTTTTTTCAAAATTTAATATAACAGATATAAAAATTATATATGGAATTTTACCTTTTTTTTTTATCTTTGTCAATTTGCATATACAATAAAATTAACGGTTTTTCAAGTGGAAAAACAAAATCAAATATATGAAAATAAAAAAAATTTATAAAAGTAAACGCTGAAAAAATCAATAAAAAAACAGAAAACTCATATGTGTATAAAAAAATTTAAAAAAAAGCTTTGAATTTCAAATTAAAATAAGTTATAATAGTTACAGAAATGAAAATACTTAATATAGAAAGGATGTGTTACATAATAATGGACGCATGGAGAGGTTTTAAAGAAGGTAATTGGAGTAAAGAAGTTGACGTAACAGATTTTATCAGAAGAAACTACACAGAATATCAAGGGGATGAAAGTTTCTTGGAAGGGCCTACAGAAGCTACAACTGCTATGTGGAAATCCCTTATGGAAAAATTTAAGGTAGAAAGAGAAAAAGGTATTTATGATGCTGAAACTAAAATACCATCTCAAATAGATGCATATGGTCCTGGTTATATTAATAAGGATTTGGAAAAAATCGTAGGACTTCAGACTGATGCACCATTAAAAAGGGCAATTTTCCCTAATGGTGGATTAAGAATGGTTAAAAATAGTCTGGAAGCTTTTGGATATAAATTAGATCCGCAAACTGAGGAAATATTCAGTAAATATAGAAAAACACATAATGACGGAGTATTCTCAGCTTATACTGACAGTATAAAAAAAGCAAGACATACAGGAATTATTACAGGATTACCTGATGCTTATGGAAGAGGAAGAATAATAGGGGATTACAGAAGGGTTGCACTTTACGGAGTTGACAGACTTATAGAGGAACGTGAAACTAGATTTAAGGAATGCGATCCGGCTGAAATGACTGAAGATAAAATAAGATTAAGAGAAGAGCTTTTTGAACAGATTAAAGCGTTAAAAGCTTTAAAGAGAATGGCAGAAGCTTATGGATATGATATTTCACAACCTGCTTCAACAGCACAGGAAGCTATTCAGTGGACTTATTTCGCATACCTTGCGGCAACTAAAGATCAGAATGGTGCGGCAATGAGTATAGGAAGAACTTCTACATTCCTTGATATTTATATAGAAAGAGATTTACAGGAAGGAAGAATTACTGAAAAAGAAGCACAGGAACTTATGGATCACTTTGTAATGAAACTGAGACTTATCAGATTCTTAAGAACTCCTGAATATGATGCATTATTCTCAGGAGATCCGGTATGGGTTACTGAATCAATTGGTGGAATAGGACTTGACGGAAGATCTCTTGTAACTAAGAACAGTTTCAGAATTCTGCACACACTTTATAACATGGGAACATCACCTGAACCTAACTTGACAGTATTATGGAGTGAAAAATTACCTGAAAACTGGAAAAAATACTGTGCAAAAGTGTCTATAGATACTTCATCGGTTCAGTATGAAAATGATGATATTATGAGACCTCAGTTTGGAGATAACTATGGAATAGCCTGCTGCGTTTCACCTATGGCAATAGGACAGCAGATGCAGTTCTTTGGAGCAAGGGTAAACTTGCCTAAGGCATTACTTTATGCTATAAATGGAGGAAAAGATGAAAAATCTAAATTACAGGTTACTCCTGAAGGACAGTTCCAGAAAGTTGAAGGAGAATATCTTGAATTTGATGAAGTATGGGAAAAATTTGATAAATTATTAGACTGGCTTGCTGAAACTTATGTAAAAGCATTGAACATTATCCACTACATGCATGATAAATATTCTTATGAAGCTCTTGAAATGGCATTACATGATGTTGACATTAAGAGAACTGAAGCATTTGGAATCGCAGGAATTTCAATAATTGCAGATTCACTTGCTGCTATTAAGTATGGAAAAGTAAGAGTTGTAAGAGACGAAGAAGGAGATGCAGTTGACTACGTTGTTGAAAAGGAATATGTTCCATTTGGTAACAATGATGATGCAACAGACCAGTTTGCAGTAGATGTAGTTAAAATCTTCATGAACAAAATAAGAAGTCATAAAATGTACAGAGATGCAATACCTACTCAATCAGTATTGACAATAACTTCAAACGTTGTATATGGTAAAAAGACAGGAAACACTCCTGATGGAAGAAGAGCAGGGGAGCCTTTCGGACCTGGAGCAAACCCTATGCATGGAAGAGATACAAGAGGGGCAGTAGCATCACTTGCATCAGTGGCAAAATTACCATTTGAAGATGCTAATGACGGAATTTCATATACATTTGCAATAACACCTGAAACATTAGGTAAAAATGAAAATGAGAAAAAAGGAAACTTGGTAGGACTGTTAGACGGATATTTCAATCAGACAGGACACCACTTAAATGTAAACGTATTTGGAAGAGAGCTTCTTGAAGATGCTATGGAAAGACCTGAAAATTATCCACAGCTTACAATAAGAGTTTCCGGATATGCAGTAAACTTTGTAAAACTTACTAAGGAACAGCAGCTGGATGTAATTAACAGAACTATATCAAGCAAATTCTAATTGAAAAGAATTACAGAATATTATATAATAATGTCGCATGGCTATCTTAAATGATAGTTGGCGGCATTATTTACTATGAGATAAAAATTAACAAATAAATCAGAAGAAAATGAGGAAGAATGAATTATGGAGGGATATATACACTCTTTTGAATCTTTCGGAACAAAAGACGGGCCTGGAATAAGATTTGTCCTATTCCTGCAGGGGTGCCCTCTGAGATGTCTTTACTGTCATAATGTCGATACGTGGAATATGAAGGACAGGAAATACATGATGACACCGGAAGAAGTTATGAAGGAAATTCTCAAAGTTAAAGGATTTATAAGAAGTGGGGGAGTTACTGTTTCAGGAGGGGAACCTCTGCTGCAACCTGAGTTTCTGATAGAGCTGTTTAAACTGTGTAAGGAAAGTGGAATTCACACAGCACTGGATACTTCAGGATACATTTTTGATGAAAAAGCTAAAGAAGTACTGGAATATGTTGATATGGTACTTCTTGATATAAAGCATATTAATCCTATGAAATACAAGATACTGACTTCTGTGAGTCTGGAGCACACATTAAAATTTGCAGAATACCTTTCAAGCATAAATAAGCCTGTATGGGTGAGATATGTACTTGTTCCAGGATATTCAGACGATGAAGAAGATCTGCATGAATGGGCTAAGTTTGTGTCACAATTCAAAAATATAGAAAGAGTGGATATTCTGCCATTTCATCAGATGGGTACCTACAAGTGGGAAAATCTTGGAAAAGACTATAAACTTAAAGATGTAAAAACTCCTACAAGGGAAGAAGTGGAAAAGGCTGAAGGGATTTTTAAGTCATACGGATTAAAATTACTGGAAAAATAAAGAGCTGTCTCAAAAAATAAATATTATATATAAAGAGAGTGTTTCAAAGTAGTAAAAATATAAACGTAGTATAAAAAAACTACATTTTTTCATTTGCTAAAATTTTACTCATATAAAACAGTTATTCATTAAGGAAAAGTCAAAAACTTGCCTAAAGGCTCAGACAGATGACTTTTCCTAAATTCATTTCCTGTTTTACATTGTAAAATTCTAGATAATCCAAAAATATAGTTTTTCACATTAATTTTTAATTTTTTTTTGAGATATCCTCTTTTGCATCAATTTTTATATTTTTTAAGCCAGCTCTTTTTTTGTTTTGTTTCTATTCTTCGTCTTCATCTTCATCTTCATCTTCAGTTTCTGAATAGGCCAGTTCAATATCAATAAATTCAATGATAAGCTGACATACGTTGTTATCTTTGTCATAAGCCAAATACACAGGATAAATTCCGTCTCCAATTCCTGTCTGGAAAATAGGCAGGTGATAATCTGTTCCAGGTATTGTCCAGTTTATCCAATCTCCACCATCTCTCTGATATTTAGGATTATCTTCATAACTTTTTTGAAATAAATCTGCAAAATAGTTATCATAAAGATTTCCATCAGGATTTTCTTTTAACCATTTTTCATTAAAATCACAATATAAATCATGTAATTTTTTATCACAGATACATCCAAGTCCTGCATCAACATAAAATCCAAAAAAGTCTCCTTCTTCTACATTTTCTAAATTTTCGTATCCTGCCAGAGCTTCTTCAAAGTAACTGATTTCATTGTCATTAAATTTTAATCTGACAGCTGCATATCTGTCACAATCGCTGTCATCAGCTTTCATAACACAGACTTCTGTTCTGAATTCACCAGTAGGAATCCTTTTGAAATATGTTTTTTCATCCCTGTCAACTAAATAAACAAGAGGATCCGCAACTAGAAATTCTCCAGTAGGAATAGAGCATGGTCCAATATCCATAACATCTAATTCTTTTCCGGCAATTTCCTTTGAGTTGAAGTATTCTTCAAGATTACTGTTAGGCTGTAACTTATCTTTAACCTTTTTCCAGTTTTCTAACCATTCTTTTGTAGGCTGCATTATAAAACCTCCTTATTTTCTCTGAAATTTGATTTTCAATTTATGTTATTTTAAAAATATTATACCACTTATATTTAGAAAATTACACACAAAAAATAGAAATATTTGAAATGTTATACTAAATATAGTAGAATGTAAAAAAGAAATAAAATTTAGGAGAATAAAATTGCTAAAAATAGGCATAGTTGCAGAGTATAATCCTTTTCATAACGGTCATCTGTATCAGATAGAAGAAATAAAGAGGAGAATAGAAAAAGATACGCTGATAGTGGCAGTTGTAAGTGGAGATTTTGTTCAGAGGGGAGATTTCTCGTATTTTAATAAGTGGCATAAGACAGAGGCGGCATTAAATCATGGAGTGGATATGGTAGTGGAATTGCCGTTATATTATTCTGTCCAGAATGCTGAAATTTTTTCTAAAATGTCTACAAAAATACTGGATTATCTTGAAATGGACTTTCAGGTTTTCGGGGCTGAAGAAAAGGACATTGAAGTGCTGGACAGGATAATTGAACTACAGGAAAGGGAGGACTATAAAAAGAACCTTATGGAGCTCATGAAGAAAGGGAACAGTTACAGTACTTCGCAAAAACTGGCATTGTCAGAATATGGTTATGGTGATGCTGTAAAATCAAACAACATACTTGCCCTTGAGTATATGAGGACAATGAAGAAGGAAAATCTTGGAATAAAGCCTTACATTATACAGAGGGAAATTTCAGATTATAATGAACAGGAAATAGAAAAAGCCAGAAAAAGCATTGCAAGTGCAACATTTATAAGGAAAATACTGGTAGAAAATGATGCAAATCCTGAAAATGTAAGGGATTTCATTCCTGAGAAAACATATGAAATTTTGAAAAAGTACTATGTCTCAGAAAACAAGGGAAATGAAGGGCTTAAATGGAAAAACTTGAAGGAAGGTATGTTTAAATTTTTAAAATATAAATTGTTAATGGAAACAAAGAAAGAAATAATAAAAATATATGATATGAACGACGAAATATATGCTAGAATATACAGAGGCGTTAGTAAATCGAATACATATGAAGTTTTTCTGAAGGAAGTAAAATCAAGAAATTTTTCAATAAAAAGAATAGAAAGAATAGTACTGAATATTCTGCTTAATATAACAAAAGAAGCAGTTGATTTTGAACTGGACTATATAAGGGTTCTGGGATTTAATCAGAGAGGACAGGAATATCTCAGACAGCTTAAGAAAAAAAAGAAGGTTTACAATGAAAAGTCAGATGTGTCAGAAGAAACAGAAAAGTATGAAAAGAAAAATAATGATGAAAAAATCTTTGTAAACTGGAAAAATATTGAAAAAAATGTACATTCAGAAAAAGTTAAAATAGAAAAAAATGGGTTTCTGCTAAAGGAACTGTTTTTAAATGAAAAGGAAAAACTGAACCCTCTAATTATAAATCAGAGAAAGTTTAAATAGGAGGAGTAATAATGGGAGTATTAATTACGATAAATGTACTGTTTATGATATTTTTCTTTGTACTGGCGTATATGTCAATAAGATATTTTATAAATCAGATTGAAAAATATCCAAGAATAACTTTGGAAGAAGTTTACAACAGTAAGAAACTTCGGATGAAATATAACATAGAGGATAAAGTAAATCCAATGGATTATGGTTATAACTACAAGGAAATACCTTATAAATCAGGAAAAATACAGCTTCATGGGTGGCTGTTGGAAAATAAGGATGCAGAAAAGACTATGATAATTTCTCATGGAAGAGGAGTTAACAGGCTTGCCGCATTGCAATATCTGCAAATATTCAAAGATACTTCTCTTGACAAGGAATACAGTTTCTTTATTCCGGACTTGAGAAATTCCGGGAAATCAGACATTTCAAGAACTAAAATGGGATACTGTTTTGGCCAGGATATTTACAATACAATGCTTATGCTGAATGAAAAATTTGGAAAAAATAATTTTGTTCTTTATGGATTTTCACAAGGTGGAATGGGGTCTGCAATTGCAGCAAAGATATTCAACAACGGACTTAGAAAAAAAGGTATAAAAGTGGACAAGATGATACTTGACAGTTCCATTTCAAATATAAGAAAAAAAGTAAAGGAAGATGCTAAAAAAAGAAGAGTTCCAAAGTTTATTGTAAGTGTTGTTGTCAGAGTGTTTAACTTCAGGGTTGGAAATAAACTGGATAAACTAAGACTTTCATATCTGCTGAGAAGAATACCTACCCTAATAATACAGACTAAAAGTGACAAGGCTACAACCTACGGTATGCTTATGGAAGAATATAACGAAATAGCTCAGAATAAGAATGTTCAGCTGAAGGTTTTTGAAAGAGGTTCACATACAAGAATATATGCAGAACAGGATTATAAAGAAGAATATACTGAAGCAGTTGCAAATTTCCTTAAAGATAAAGTGGTAAACAGTGCTCAGGAAGAGACTGATAAGAAAACTGGGCAGGAAGCAGAAACTGTAAAAGTGGAAGCGGATGAAAATGCAAATGATAAAGGTTCAGAATACTATGAAAAATTTTCTGACTTTGATTTTGATGATAATGAATAAAATAAAAAAGCAGATTAAAGAGAAAAAGTGTTTGAAATAAATACTTTGGAAAATGGAGAAAAATATGTCTAAAATGACAAAAAGTAAATATATTATTTATGGTCTTGGGGTTTCATATTTTATGATAGACCAGATTTATAACCAGTGGCTTTCGTATTATTATTTGCCACCTGAAACAGAAAAGAATCTTGTTCCGTTACTGAAACCTCAGTATCTTGTCCTGGCATTTATTTTTGCCAGAATTATTGATGCAGTATCAGATCCTGTTGTGGGATATTTATCTGACAATTCAAAGTCACGTTTTGGTAAAAGGTCAATATTCATGTTAATAGGAGGATTGCCGCTTGGACTTCTTACAATCATGTATTTTTATCCTGTAAAGAGTTCACAAATGGCAACGCTGATTTATCTGTCAATTGTTGGAGGACTTTATTTTACGGCATACACCCTTGTTGCCGCACCGTATAATGCCTTAATTCCTGATTTGGCTACCAATAAGGAAGAAAGGTTGAACCTGTCTACAATGCAGTCAACCTTCAGGCTGATATTTACCGGAGTGGCGATGGTTCTTCCGGGAATTCTTATATCAAAATTTGGTATGGTAAACGGAGTCATGAATACAGAAGTTGGAATACGTAAAACAGTTATTCTGATTACGATACTGTCAGTACTTGGAATTTATGCATGTGTTTTCTTCTTGAAGGAGAAACAGCTGACACAGAACCGTCCTAAAAGCGAATCACTTGGATTTATGAAATCTGTTTCGCATTTGAAAGATAAGGAAATTATACTGTATTTTTTAGGATATTTCTTTTTCTTCTGTGGATTTAATATACTTCGTGGAGATTTGACATATTATCTGAGTGCGGTAATGCAGAAGGACATAAAATTCCTTACAGTAATATCGGTTATACTGTTTGGAATGGCAGGACTGTTTTTCCCGATTACAAATAAATTTGGGAAAAAATATTCGTACAAAAAGGTACTGATAGCAGATATGCTGCTTTTAATAGTCGGAACTTTTGGACTGTTATTTATAAATAAAAATACTTCAATCTTTGCCTACGTATTTTTCATAATCTGTGGAACAGGATTGAGCGGAGCCGCATTTATTTTCCCTCAGGCTATGTTAAGTGAAATTTCTGCAAAGCTGTCAGAAACTAAAAAAGTGAGTCTGGAAGGGTTCATGTTTGGAATACAGGGAATGTTCCTTAAACTTGCATTTCTGGTACAGCAGGTTGTACAGTCGACTTTACTTGTTGTGGGAAATAATAATACCGAAGGCGTAAAAGGTGCGACGGAATTTGGAGTTAAAGTGACGCTTGTTGTGGCACTGATATTATTCGCAGCATCACTGTTCTTCTATAACCTGAAAAAGGAAGACTAGAGTGAATGTATAAGGTTTTGATATATTGATATTCAATAATTGAAGCTGTTCCGGATAAAATAGCCTGTACTTTAAGAAATAAGAATTGCAGGGACTGTAATTATGGAAATTACATATATTGTGATTATATAAACTAGAAAAAAATAATAATAATGGAGGTTTTTATGGAAATTAAAGAGTTGCAGAAAATTGCAAAAGACTTAAGAAGAGACATCATTGAAATGATTTACAGAGCTAAATCAGGACACCCTGGAGGATCATTATCAATAGCTGATATTATGGCTGTACTATACTGGAATGAAATGAATATTGATCCTGCAAATCCAAAAATGGAAAACAGGGACAGATTTGTATTAAGTAAAGGGCATGCCGCACCAGCACTTTATGCATCATTGATAGAAAAAGGATATGCAAGCAAGAATCTGATACCTACTTTAAGAAGATGGCATTCACCATTGCAAGGACACCCTGATATGAAAAAACTTCCAGGAGTTGAAATGTCAACAGGATCTCTGGGACAAGGACTCTCAGCAGCAAACGGAATGGCTATAAGTGCAAAAATTTACGGAAATGACTACAGAGTGTATGCAATATTAGGAGACGGAGAATTACAGGAAGGTCAAATATGGGAAGCGGCAATGACAGCGGCTCACTACAAACTTGATAACGTAGTTGCAATCGTAGATTACAACAATCTTCAAATTGACGGAAAAGTATCTGATGTAATGGATGTTTCTCCAGTTGCAGACAAATTTAAAGCGTTTAACTGGCACGTAATAGAAATAGACGGGCATAATTATGATGAAATAATAAAAGCTTTTGCTGAAGCCAGAACTGTAAAGGGGAAACCAACAGTAATAGTTGCTAATACTGTAAAAGGTAAGGGAGTTTCTTTCATGGAAAATAATGCAGGATTCCACGGAGCTGCTCCGAATGATGAAGAGTATAAAAAAGCTATGGAAGAATTACAATAGGAGGTATGGATAATGGAAAAGAAATCAACTAGACAGGCATATGGAGAAGCATTAGCTAAATTAGGAAGAGAAAATAAAGATGTAGTAGTATTGGAAGCAGATTTATCAAAATCAACAATGACAGTATTTTTCAAAAAAGAATTCCCTGAAAGACATATAAACGTAGGTATAGCAGAAGCTGATATGATAGGAACTGCAGCTGGAATAGCATCAACAGGAAAAATTCCTTTTGCATCAACATTTGCACATTTTGCTGCAGGAAGAGCATTTGACCAGATAAGAAACAGTGTTGCTTATCCTAAATTAAATGTTAAAATATGTCCTACTCACGCAGGAGTTTCATTAGGAGAAGATGGAGGATCACACCAGTCGGTAGAAGATATAGCTTTAATGAGATCATTACCTGGAATGGTTGTATTATCTCCTGCTGATGCTGTTGAGACTGAAAAAATGATTTTTGCAGTTGCAGAATATGAAGGGCCTGTTTATGTAAGATTGGGAAGATTGAACATTCCTGTATTATTTGATGAAAACTATAAGTTTGAAATAGGAAAAGCTCATACTCTTACTGAAGGAAATGACGTTGCCATAATCGCTACAGGACTTATGGTTTACGAAGCGTCAGAAGCAGCTAAATTACTTGAAAAAGAAGGAATAAAAGCAAGAGTAATAAATATGTCTACTATAAAACCTCTGGATGAAGAGACAGTATTAAAAGCTGCAAAAGAATGTAAATTTATCGTAACAAGTGAAGAACATTCAGTAGTAGGAGGACTTGGAAGTGCTGTTTCAGAGTACTTGTCAGAAGTACACCCTACAAAAGTTGTAAAGCATGGAATATATGATGTTTTTGGTCAAAGTGCTGATGGAGAAACAATGCTTAACAACTATAACTTAAGAGCAAAGGATATTGCTGAACTTGTTTTGAAGAATAAATAAAGATAATGTAATATAAAAAGAGACTATGTGAAAAACTAGAAATAAATATAATTTTCATATGTTTATGAGTTTTTCTTTGAGGGGGTCTCTTTTTTTTGTTGGAAATGTGAAATAAAAAACATATTAGGTCTAGACTTTTACGAAAAATGTGTTAAACTTAAAGTGAAAACAAATCTTTTTATAAGAAAAAATCTTATAAAAAATAAAAAAGCCTTTAACATAGGCTTTAAAATCTGCACTCGCAGAGTCATAATGACGATTTCAAAAAATTTTTATTTGAACTCGTAATGTAAATTCAGATAGTATTCTGATTTATTAATTTATAACACATAAATTTACGAAAGTCAATAATTTTAGGAGGAAAAAAATGAAAAAATTTGAAGATTACTATTTAGGTTTGGATTTAGGAACAAGTTCTATTGGTTGGGCAGTTACAAATGAAAAATATGATATCTTAAGATTCAATAAAAAATTTATGTGGGGAACACATTTATTTGATATGGGAAATACAGCGTCAGAAAGAAGAATTTTCAGAACATCAAGAAGAAGATTAAAAAGGAAAAAAAATAGAATAGAATTATTACAGACTTTATTTAGTGCAGAAATGTCAAAAAAAGATTTTGGATTTTTTCAGAGATTGAAAGAAAGCCAGTATTTTATTGAGGATAAAACTTTCAAAAATAAAAATACACTTTTTATGGATGAAAATTATACGGATCAAGATTATCACATGGAATATCCTACAATTTATCATTTAAGAAAAGCTTTAATTGATAATGAAGAAAGTGCTTTTGAAATAAGAAAATTATATTTAGCAATATCTCATATATTATCACATAGAGGACATTTTTTATTTGAAGGTGAATTATCAGATAATTTAGATTTCGATGATATTTTTAATGAATTTGTAAAATATTTAAATGAAGAATTGAATATAGATTTCAAAATAAAATCAGATGTTTCATTACAAGCAATAAAAGAAATTTTAACAGATAAAATGTTAAATAGAACAAAAAAGAAAGAAAAATTAAGTGAATTACTGGAAGAAGAAAAAAATAAAATATATCAGGAAATATGGAAATTACTTGTTGGGAATGAAGCAAAAATGTCCACTATTTTTGATGATAAGGAGTATGAAGAGGCAAAAATAGCTTTCTCAAAAGGAAATTATGATGAGAAAGAAGAAGAATATGAAAGTATTTTAGGAGAAAAAATATTATTTGTCCAAAAAGCAAAAGCTATTTATGACTGGATGTTATTACAGAATATTTTAAAAGAAGATAAATATTTATCCTATTCAAAAGTTAAGCTTTACAATGAACATAAGAAGGACTTGAAGATATTAAAGGATGTATTGAAAAATTTAGATAAAAAAATTTATAAGGAAATTTTTTCAGAAAATGGGTTGTATGAGGAATATTTGAGAATAGAAAAAAAGAAAATAGGTAGTAAAGAAGAAAAAACAAAAGATATACTGTATAATAGATTAAAAAAAATATTTGAAAATAGAGATAACATGGCTATAGAAGATATTTTAAATAAAATAGAGCTAGATAGTTTTCTTCCAAAACAAAAAATAAAGGATAACGGAGTAATACCAAGACAAGTACATCAGAAAGAATTAGAGATAATATTAAAAAATGCTGAGAAATATTTTAAATGGCTTATTGAAAAAGATGAAACTGGATTATCAGTATCTGAAAAAATAATGAAAATATTTAAATTTAAGATTCCTTATTATGTTGGACCTTTAAATTCTAAAAGTCCTTTTGCATGGATAGAAAGAAAAGAATATGGGAAAATATTGCCTTGGAATTTTGAAAACATGGTAGATATGTCTAAAACTGCAGAAAAGTTTATAAAAAGAATGACAAATAAGTGCACATATTTGCCTGAAAAAGATGTTATACCTAAAAATTCTCTACTCTATACAAAATATATGGTGTTAAATGAATTGAATAATTTAAAAATAAGAGGAGAGAAAATAAAAGTAGAGTTAAAACAAAAAATATATACAGAATTATTTCAAAAAAATAAAAAAATAGGAATGAAAACTCTGATTGAATTTTTAAAAAGTCAGAATATAGTTGTAACTAAAGTAGAAATAACAGGAATTGACGGAACATTTAATACTTCTTTAGGTTCTTATATAGATATGAAAAAAATATTTGGGGAAGAAAAAATAGTAAAAGATAGTTATAAGAAAATGATAGAAGATATCATTTTATGGATAACATTATATGGTGAAGAAAAAAAATTAATAAAATCAAAAATAGAGGAGAAATATCCAGAAAAAGTTACACCTGAAGAGATGAAATTAATTTTAAAATTAAAGTATAGAGACTGGTCAAGATTGTCTAAAGAATTTTTAACAGAAATTGAAACAATGGATGAAGAAACGGGAGAACTCATAAGTATAATTGAAATGTTATGGAGAAAAAATGAAAATATCATGGAACTGTTGAGTTATAAATATGATTTTTCAAATAGAATAAAAGAATATAATGGAATAAATGAAAAAGAAAAAAATATAACTTATGAAGATTTAGTAAAAGATTTACAAATATCTCCTAGTGTAAAGAAAATGATTTGGAGAGCTTTAGTAATAGTGAAAGAAATAAAAAAAGTAACTAATAAATCTCCTAAAAAAGTATTTATTGAAATGGCGAGAGATACTCAAACTGAGAAAAAAAGAACTGAAAAAAGAAAAGATAAGCTATTAGAATTATATAAAAATATAAAAAATGATGATTCTATTAAAGAATTAGAAAAAAATTTAAAAGATAAGACTAATGATGATTTGAAGTCTAAAAAACTTTATCTATATTATTTACAGCTTGGAAGATGTATGTATAGTGGTGAAGTTATTAGATTAGAAGATTTGATGAATGATAATTTATATGATATCGATCATATATATCCTCAATCTAAAATAAAGGATGATAGCTTTGATAATACAGTTTTAGTAAAAAAACAGATAAATGCAGACAAGACAAATGAATATCCTATAGATAAGAGTATACAAAATAAATGTAAAGCTTTCTGGACTTCTTTAAAAGAAAGAGGACTGATGAGTAATACTAAATACGAAAGATTAACAAGAACAGAAGGATTTTCAGATGATGAATTGGCAGGATTTATAAGTAGACAAATAGTTGAAACTAGACAGGCTACAAAAGTTTTGGCTGACTTATTAAAAGTAATATTTGGAAGTGATACAAGGATAGTTTATGTAAAAGCAGGACTTACATCTGATTTCAGACAAAAGTTTGGTATTTATAAATTTAGGGAATTAAATGATTATCATCATGCTCATGACGGATATTTGAATATAGTAACAGGAAATATATATAATACTCTATTTACTGACAATCCTTATAATTTTATAAAAGATAGAAAAAAAGATAATAGAACATATAATTTGAATAAAGTTTTTGAGAGAGAAAATGATGTATGGAATCCTGATGTAATGCTTTCAAAAATAGAAAGATATATCTATAAAATAAGACCTTTATTTACAAGGGCTTCATATGAGCAAAAAGGAGGATTTAGTGATCAAAATATATCTTCTGAGAAAGATAAATTACGTCCATTGAAGTCATCAGGTGTATTGAGTAATATAAAATACGGTGGCTATGATAAGATAAAAAATAGTTATTTTTTCATAGTTGAATATACAGAAAAAAAGAAAAGAGTAAGAAGTATAGAAACTCTGCCTATTTATATAAAAAAATCTATTTCAACAAAAGAAGATTTAGAAAAATACTGTAAAGAAGAATTGAAGTTACAAGAACCGAAAGTTTTAGTAAGTAAATTAAACTATAAGTCTCTAATTTATAGTAATGGACATGAATATTATATAAATTCTAAAACAGCAGATAGTATAACTATTCAAAATGGAATTCAAATTATTTTAACTAAAGAAAATTATGAAACTTATAGAAAAATATATAAGAATTTAGAATATCTAAAATTAATTTATAAAGATGAAAAAATAAGAGAAGAAAAAATTTTGGAAAAAATTCCAAAAATACTTAAAAATAATAAAAATGATAGAGATTTAAGTGAAGATGAAATATCAGAGAAATTTTGGAAACTGTATAAAGAAATTTTTGAAAAAATAAAAATAGGAATTTTTTCAAAATTTAAAAGTACTTTACCTATTTATATAGAAGATTGTAAGAAATTAAAAGATTTTACAACATTAAATAATTATGCTAAAAGTAGATTTATTCAAGAAATATTAAAATGTTTAAACTCTCAACAAGGTGAATTTGATACGAAATATACACACAATTACAGTAAAAAATATAATACGAAATTAAGTAAATCAAAAATTCTTGAAAATGATTTTTATATTATAAATCAATCACCAACAGGATTATTTGAAAAGAAAGTATTTTTGGATAAATAAGTAAGGGAGTTTTTAAAGTGAGTTGGAGAATAGTGGTCATATCAAGTACATCAAAGCTTGATTTAAAATTAGGATATTTAGTTATTAGAAATGAAAAAACTACAAAAGTTCATTTAGGAGAAATACATACTTTAGTTATTGAGTCAACTGCTGTCTCATTGACAGCAGCTCTGCTCAATGAAATGGTAAAAAGAAAAATTAAAATTATCTTCTGCGATGAAAGAAGAAATCCAAGTTCAGAATTATTACCTTATTATGGCTGTCATGATACAAGTTCTAAAATAAGATCCCAGATAAAATGGAGAAAAGCTTACATGAGGGAGTTATGGCAGGAAATAGTGAAGGAAAAAATAAGAAATCAAAGGGATAATTTAAAAAGATTTAAATGCAAAAACTTTAAGTTATTAGATGAATATATTTCACAAGTGGAAATAAATGATATAAGTAATAGAGAAGGTCATGCTGCAAAAGTATATTTTAATTCTTTGTTTGGAATGGAATTTTCAAGAAGTTTAGATATTTCAATAAATCATGGATTAAATTATGGATATTCTCTAATATTATCGTGTTTTAATAAAGAAATTGTTTCAAATGGATATTTGACTACGTTAGGAATTTTTCATGATAATATTTTTAATCAGTTCAATTTATCCTGTGATTTTATGGAACCTTTCAGACCTTTTGTTGATAGATTAATTTATGAAATGAAGTTAGAAAAATTTGAAAAAGAAGAAAAAATGAAAATATTGGATATTTTAAATAAAGAAGTTATATTAGAAGGTAAACAACAGCATATGACAAATGCAATAAAAATTTTCTGTAAGAGTGTATTTGATTCATTGAATGAAAATGATATATCTTTAATTAGGTTTCCTAAAGATGAGTTATAGATTTATGAGAATAGTTCTTTTTTTTGATTTACCTACTCTTACAGAAAAAAATAGAAAAGAATATACAAGATTTAGAAAATTTTTAATAAAAGCAGGATTTATGATGTTACAGGAATCTGTTTATGTAAAATTAGCCTTAAATGCTACAACAACAAATACATTGATGAATAATTTAGAAAAAAATAAGCCTGCAGATGGTTTAGTTCAAGTGTTGTTAGTAACTGAGAAACAGTATTCTAAAATGTATATGCTGTTAGGTGAAAATAAAAGTGAAGTTTTAAATTCAACTGAAAGATTGGTATTTTTATGAAATTAATACATGAAGATTTAAGTAATGAAATAATTTTTGAAGAAAATAAAGTAAATTTATTAATAGTGGAAAATAAAGAGAAATTTGTTGAATTTATTCAAGAAATTATCAAACAAATAGAGGGAGAATATGGAAAATTTTCTTTATTTGAAGAAAATACTGAATTGAAAATTAACGATAAAATTGATATAATCAAAGATATATTTGATTTGAATTTAAATAATAAAAAAGTATTGAATAAAGTTTATCATGAATTAGAAAAATTATCTGTAGATGCTGAATTTTTATTAGAAACTAAAAATATGGAAAATAGTTTATTGAAATATATCTATTATTTAATAGAAAATTATGACTATCCTTTAGAAATAATAGAAGAAATAGATTTAAAAGAAATTTTTAAGCTGTTCTCTGTAAAGTTATCTCTATGTTTTTCAAATAAAATAGAAGAGATTTTAGAGTATATAGATTTAGTGTCAAAAATTTTTAAAAAAGAAATTTTTATACTAATTAATTTTCATATTTTTTTGGAAAAGAAAGATATTGTAGTATTATATAGAGAATGTTTTTATAAAAAAATAAAATTATTATTTGTAGAAAATCAAAAACCTGATATAATAAATAATGAAGAGAAATTATTTATTATAGATAATGATTTATGTGAGATAAATCTTTCGTAAGTCAAATATTATCTGGATTTCAGCGTTACGTAATGACGAAAATTATTCTCTCTTAAAAATAAATTTGAGGTTTGAGAGTGATGTAAATTCAGATAGTATTCAAACTAATTTTTAAGTCCTTCCTTTTTCTTTTAGGTTTGAGAGTGATGTAAATTCAGATAGTATTC
>NZ_KI272865.1:37271-37494 GCF_000469505.1 Leptotrichia sp. oral taxon 215 str. W9775
GAGTGATGTAAATTCAGATAGTATTCAAACACATACACATGATATTAAGAAAGCTATGAGGTTTGAGAGTGATGTAAATTCAGATAGTATTCAAACTTCCTGCTCTGATAAAAAGCTATCAATTAAGTTTGAGAGTGATGTAAATTCAGATAGTATTCAAACTTATAATCTGCTCTTGACAAGTCAAACATTGTTTGAGAGTGATGTAAATTCAGATAGTATT
>NZ_KI272865.1:37594-37881 GCF_000469505.1 Leptotrichia sp. oral taxon 215 str. W9775
GAGAGTGATGTAAATTCAGATAGTATTCAAACTTGGTGATGGTCGTTAAACAACTCACACCTGTTTGAGAGTGATGTAAATTCAGATAGTATTCAAACTTCATTAGTAGGTTGTATCTCAGACCATCTGTTTGAGAGTGATGTAAATTCAGATAGTATTCAAACTTCCCAGTTACGGAATTAGCCCTTAATTTAGTTTGAGAGTGATGTAAATTCAGATAGTATTCAAACTGCAGGTGCAGGAGGAAATCTTTATTATTCGTTTGAGAGTGATGTAAATTCAGATAG
>NZ_KI272865.1:37981-38205 GCF_000469505.1 Leptotrichia sp. oral taxon 215 str. W9775
GAGAGTGATGTAAATTCAGATAGTATTCAAACCACTCCATAGTCCTAAACTTGCTATAACGAGTTTGAGAGTGATGTAAATTCAGATAGTATTCAAACAACATTTTGTTAGTGAATATTGGTAAAGCAGTTTGAGAGTGATGTAAATTCAGATAGTATTCAAACAAATATCAGGCTTAAATTTTTGCAGTTCCTGTTTGAGAGTGATGTAAATTCAGATAGTAT